>JAFGCX010000005.1 GCA_016932415.1 Candidatus Krumholzibacteriota bacterium | reverse complement strand
GACCTTGACTATAGCTCCGACAGGGCATACCTGGGCGCAGATAGTACATCCGGTGCAGGTGGTCGTGTCTATCAACGATTTATGCTTACCCTTCTCGTTAGTCTCCGGAGCGGCTGAGATCGAGGGGCAGCCGACCCTGAAACAGGCATGACATGCTATACATTTATCAGTCACTACCGTGTAAGGGATATCCCTGATCTTCGAAGGGAAGAGCATGCAAGGCCTTGTCGTTATTACCACCGAAAGGTCATCGCGATCCACTTCTTCCTTCAGGACCGATACCGTCTCATCGAGGTCATAGGGATCGACAGTCCTTACATGTTCAACGCCGAGGGATTCGCAGAGCTTCACCAGATCGACAGGTTTGGTCTTTTCACCCATAAGAGTCTTGAGCGTCGCTGGATTGTCCTGGCCCCCGGTCATTGCCGTTATCCCATTATCGGCGATCACGACAGTGATCGTGCTCTTGTTAAAGACGGCGCTGGCCAGGCCGGTAATGCCGGAATGAAGGAATGTGCTGTCTCCGAGAAGGGCGACAGCTTTCTTTTCGGTCTTTCCCGCTTTCTCGATACCGAAGGCGTGACCGATGGAGGCTCCCATGCAGAGGCATGTGTGTATCTGGCTCAGCGGGGGCAGCCCTCCAAGGGTATAACATCCGATATCTCCGGTAGTGTAGACGCCTATCTTTTTAAGAGCCACCATAAGGCCCCTGTGCGGGCAGCCCGAACAGAGTACCGGCGGCCTTGGAAGGACAGCTTCCGTCTCCGGAATCGATTTGAGAACGGAACTGTCGAGTACACCGGCCTTTACGAACCCTTCCCGGACCCTGTCAATATTGAGTTCCATAAAGTTTGAGAAATATTTTTTACCTTCGACTTTTATTCCCGCAGCCGCGATCATCTCTTCGTAGAACGATTCGAGTTCTTCAACAACGAAAAGCTGGTCTACTTCAGCGGCAAAAGCCCTTATCTTCTCCATAGGAAGAGGGAATCCCATGCCGAGTTTGAGTATGCTCGCTTCAGGCATCGCTTCGCGGGCGTACTGGTAGGCGACGCTTCCCGTCACGATCCCGATTTTCTTGTCTTTCCATTCTATCCGGTTGAGGTCGGTCTTTTCGGCGTAAGCCTTGAGTTTTTCCAGCCGTTCGATAACGAGTCTGTGCCTTTTGATCGCGTGTGCGGGGACCATTACATATTTTTCAATATCTGGTACAAAACCTCCCTTTTCCACCGTTTCCCGCTCTCCTATGGAGACGAGACCCTTCGAATGGCAGATACGGGTCGTGACTCTCAGGAGGACCGGAGTGTCGAACTCTTCGCTTATCTCGAACGAGTACTTTACGAAATCCTTTGCTTCCTGGCTTGTCGACGGTTCGAGAACGGGGATCGAGGCGAATTTTCCATAGAACCTGTTATCCTGCTCGTTCTGCGATGAATGCAGGCTCGGATCGTCTGCAGAGATTATTACAAGGCCGGCATTGACGCCTGTATATGAAAGAGTCATAAAAGGATCGGCCGCGACGTTAAGGCCGACATGCTTCATCGCGGCAAGGGACCTGGCGCCGCCGTAACTTGCTCCGACAGCGACTTCGAGAGCTACCTTTTCATTTATCGCCCATTCGGCATAGACGTCGTCCTTAAAAAACCGCGCGATCGTCTCTAGGATCTCGGTGCTCGGTGTTCCGGGATATGCAGAGGCGAACTCGCCGCCGTACTCGTACATGCCGCGGGCTATCGCCTGGTTTCCGGAAAGCAGCATTTCCATATCGGGTTTCCTCCTGGGGGGTGTATAATTTATTAGTAGCAGTAAAAAGCGTCTGTAAGACACAGCTTTTATAATGTACAGTAAACGCCTGTAAATATCAATGGATTCCTTCAACAGCCGGGAGGAAGAATTTATTGGTATTGTGCCGGGAATATCTATATTATCCATGGAGTTACTCATATCTTGAAGGAAACGGGGAATGACGGCGATACCGACATACACGATCGAGGGGGAGATATCGAGGTTCGACGAGAGGGATACCGTCTTCTCGCGCGAGGCGCTTGTGGAAGGAAGCGTCGAGGAAGTCGAATACCATCTTGTCCATCCCGAAAAGATCGAGATCGACAGGCGACTTGCCCGTTTTATCAGGGCTAAGATGGAAAGGTCGTCCGACACAGATGAGATCGCCAGGGCTATCTATGAATCGCAGTTCATACCCTCAGCGGCGCTTGCTCTTCCAGACATGGTCGATGGCCTTCCCGCGAGGGAAAAGGCCAGATGGAATCCTGAAGAGGCGAAAGAAAAGATCAGGGAATTCGCACTGTTTCTCGGAGCTGACGATGTGCGTATCGGGCCCCTGAAAAAGGAATGGGTCTATTCGCACAGGGGGTCGAGGCCTTTTTTTAACGGGGGATACGCCAACCCCCCATACTTCGAGGGTATTCCGGAGAATTACCAGGGGGCAAGGTATGGAGAGCGGATAGAACTGGATCATAACTGCGCTATTTCAATGGCTTTCCGGCAGTCGAAGGCGATGATCGATACCGGGTCGAGCCGCGCTGTCGATCTTGAGACGGGCAGAATATATGCCAGGTCGGTCCTCGTCTCCGTGCAGCTTGCCAGGTTCATAAGGGCGCTTGGATACCCCGCGCGTGCGCACCACCTCAGGAATTACTGCATCCTGGCTGTGCCCGTAGCGGTAGATGCCGGTATCGGAGAGCTGGCCAGGTCGGGGTATCTTGTAAGCAGGAGGCTGGGGGCCAATTTCCGGCTTTCGACCGTCACGACCGCGATGCCTCTCGAATTCGACGAACCGGTCGATCTTGGAATACAGGATTTTTGCGATAAATGTAAAAAATGCGCCGTGAACTGTCCCTCGGGGGCGATCTCGCGCGGAGAGAAGATCGTTGTAAGGGGGATCCGAAAATGGCAGATAGACCCCGAGGCGTGTCTTAAGTACTGGGGTCATACCGGGTATACCTGTTCGATCTGCCAGTCGGTATGTCCCTGGACGAAACCACCGACCCTCTTTCACAGGATGATCGCTTCGGCGGCTGTCAATCTGCCGTGGATAAGGAGAGCCCTGGTCCTCGGAGATGATATTGTATATGGAGCAAAGTTCAGGCCGGCCCCTGTTCCGGAGTGGCTCCGCGATCCCGGTGACTGATCAATCATCCTCCTCATACCAGACTGTCCACAGATCACTTGATCCTCTGCCGGCGGTTATGAAGAAGGCGCCGAAATTTTCCGGCCTGTTTTCCCGGGGCGCGTGGCCACCGATCTCTCCGGTGAGAAGATTCAGGCGGAGAAGATCGAGAATATCATCGGCAGGTGGAGCGATCCGGAAAATAACGCTGAATTCGGGCCAGCACGGGCCACTTACGACGTGAATGATATCGGAACGCCCGGCGATCGGGATATCGAGGGAATCGAGTCTCGCGGTAAGATCGAGGGCGTAGATTGTAAATGCGGCTTTTCCCCGGTCACTGGTAGATTTGATCGTTATTCTGAAGGGAGTTTGCTGCAAAACGGACAGATCATTCATCTCAAGCCCGGCCCGTATCGTGTCGAGCGCGCATCCTCCGACCCGTTTATTCTCCCTGTCAGAGGAATGGATGCCGCATCCGGTAAGGATCACGAAGAAAAAAATTATAACGGCGCTGATCTTTGACATGACGGGACCTCCGGAACCTTCTCCCAGGCGGGACCTTGCGATCCTTAATATTTTCTGGGAGGCTTAAGCCACACCTTTATTCCTATCCGCAGCTCGATTGAGGAAAAACCGTCGTTCATATCCCTTTCATAACGGTCGATTATACCATCATAATCGCTTTCCACGGTGAAAGGAGAACTGTATCTTTCGTTGAGGATAAGAGGCGTCCAGACAGATTCAGCCATTATATCGATATATTGGCCGACCCTGTGTTCAAGCTGAAGAAGAATTATCGCCTCCGGGCCGTCAAGCTTTCCCGCCTCTCCCGAAAGCTGCGTCTTGCCGTAACCTATGCCGACCCCGACATAAGGGACGAGACTCTCTTTCCCGGGCCTCAGGCATCTTTTTGCTATGACGGCGAAGCCATAATGAACGATCGTACCACTGAAATCCTGGAATTCATTTTCGTACCGGAAAGAAGGATAGCGCGAGAGGTTCATGCCGATCTCAAAAGACCATTTTCCTTCCATCAGCGAACGGCCCAGAGATACCGCCGCGCAATACCCGGGGGATAAGCCGTCGCGCCCCTGGGCGGCCAGTTCGTCGGAAAGATTCCGCAGATATGGCTGACTGACCCCGCCGGACAGTTTGAAATAATATTCGCTTTCCCTCTCCTGTGACAACGCGTTTCCCGAGATCAATCCGGCAAGCAGAACCGTTGCCAGGATATGCTTTATCATTTTTTCTCCCTGCAAGGCCAGAGGTTCAGGTCCTTGGAAGGTCATGTCTTACTCCGACGCCGGGGCCCGAAAATATCACGAGATCCCGGGGCTGATATTCTTCTCTATCCACTCCCTGAGCTGGTCGATCGGGATAAGTCCCGAATGCCTGGCGACAGGTTCCCCGGCAAGGAATATTATCAAAGTGGGGACAGCTGAGACAGCTTGCGCCGTGGCAGCCTCCGGGACCTTGTGGATGTCGAGTTTATAAAAATCGATAGTCTCTGTATAGTCGGGGCCGATCTCGTTAAGCAATCCTCCCATGACCTGGCATGATGAACACCAGAGATGGAAATAATAAACGAGAGACGGAGTATTGCTGCCCGTTGCCTTTTTATACCCGGCCAGGTCCTGAAGAGCTACAGGCTCTCCCGGTTTTACTTCGAGGCCTAAAAGCCTTTTGAAAAACCCCATATTGATACTCCTTTCCCGGTTGGAAGAAATATACCACGCGAGACCGGTAATGACCAAAGATTAAGTGTCGCCGCATAACAGGCCGAAAAAAAGAAAAAAAATGGCGCAAAAAACCGTCCCGGGAAATATAATAGGAAAAGGAAACAATGATCACGCCCGGGCAGAGACAGAAAGGTGTATGAGATGTTTTTAAGAAAGATCTTTTTATCGATTCTTTCCGCGGTTCTTTTATTCGCACTTTCTCCGGCAGGTCAGCTTGAAGCGGCAGTGGCTGAAGAGGAGGTCATAGAAGGGCTTCTCCCTGGCAGCGGTGCGATCGCGGGGTGGGAGAGGGACGGAGAGATGATTTCATATATGGCAGACGACCTCTGGGAATATATAAACGGATCGGCAGAGAATTTCCTCGCGTATAATTTTCAAAAAGTCGTCGCGCAACATTACGTCAATGGTGCCGGAGGCGAGATAAAAGTCGAGATATACGCCCATGAGACGCCTCTTATGGCATTCGGGATCTACTCGAGGTACAGGACGGCGGAAAGCAGATTTTCGGATACGGGGAACGAATCGTTCGGAGATGATTATTCTCTCCATTTCTGGAAAGGAAAATATTACGTCAAGATCAGCGCGTATGATGAGGGAAACAGTTCAATCGAGGCTTTCGCGCAGCAAGTAGCCGACCGGATAAGCGAAGCCGGGGCTGTTCCCGAAGAGATCGAACTTCTCAGGGTCGACGGACTGTCCGAAAAGAGCATAACGTACCTCACTGGCGGAGTGCTCGGAAGCGGTGAACTTCCACCGGCGTTCACTGCCGATTATGATATCG
>JAFGCX010000004.1 GCA_016932415.1 Candidatus Krumholzibacteriota bacterium | reverse complement strand
ATCCTGGGCTATCCACTCGATGGATATCGTGTCTCCCTCGACGTACGCCTCTCCGCCGTTCGGGGCTGTGACTGTCACTGTCGGGGCTGTCACGTCGGGGATATAGATCGTGAACGAGGCGTCGCTCTCGTCCTCGCCGGTGAGAAACGAAGTATCGTACGCCACTACCTTTACCAGGCAGTCGGTCGATTCGAACCCGGGAGCGATCCATTCATAGATACCATCATCAACTTCTGGGCCTGAGATCAGGGTATAATCGCCGCCGCCGTTTACTGAGTAATAGATTTCGACATAATCGACAGCGATATTATCATCGGCGGTCCATTCGATATCGACAGGGTCGCCGGCGGCGAAAGTCTCCCCGCCGTTCGGAGCGGTCACTGTCACTGTGGGAGCAATCATATCGACAAAATTGATCGTGAAATCGCTCATCGATATATCGCTACTCATCTCGGAATCCGCCGTATAGGCGATTACCTTGATCCTCGCCGTTGATGTCTGAATATTGGGAACCGTCCAGTCGTACAGCGTGCCGCTGGTTATCCCGCTGGCGACCGTCTCGTTGAAATTGGCGCCGCTGTCAAGACTGAGAAGGATGGAGACCGAATCGGGCGCCGGACCGGCTATCGCCCAGGAGATCGGGAAATTCTGGCCTCCGGGGAAGACCTCTCCACCGATCGGCGAGACCAGCGATATCGTCATCGCGTTTACGTAAAACGACATCGACGACCCGCTGCTGCTGACCCCTGAGATGTCAAGACCGAGAGCCAGGTATGTATAGCTGATGTTGTTTGGCGTTGTCGTCCCCGTAAATGAAGTCGCGTTCCCAGCTCTGAAATAATCGCTATCTTCACCTGAATTGGAGTTAAGCTGAAGATGCTGGATCCCGCTTGCCTCTTCCAGATCGACCTTGAAATGATTCTGGTCGTCGTTATCAGGCTGGTTCTCATCGACATGCCATATGAGAAGACCCCTGTTGGAACCTGGAAGGCCGGCATCGAACCCGACACCCTGCCGGTTTTCAACGAGAAAATACTCGTTACTCGGCCAGTTTCCCTGAAGCTTGTATATCTCGGTATTCGTCTCGATCTGGTTGATCGGAAAGTATCCACCGCCGGTTATCAGGGTCGGGGTTACCCATCCAAGATCAGTCTTGCACCAGGCACTCATATGAGCCGGAGAGGAACCGTAATTGCCGTTCCACGAGCCTCCAGCCATCAGGCAGAAATCGCCGACACCCTGGCTGTCGTAACCATAATCGTACAGATCGGGCAATCCGAAGAAATGGCCTGTCTCATGACAGATCACGCCTATCCTTGTGATTCCCCATGTACTCGGTGTCGAATCCCATCCTCTTCTGGATGGTTCTGTATGATATGTGCGCATCCTCACGCCGTCGTATATGACCGTCGTGGAAAGCGCCCACTGGTGCGACCAGATATAATTGGAATCGTTGCCGCCATATTCCTCTCCACCGCCGGCATGGATGATAGTAAGTCCGTCGACCCAGCCATCGCTGTCACCGTCCACCGATGTAAAATCGAAGCCTCTCGCTTCAAGGGCGGCCAGCGCCTCGGTGACCATTTCGCGCGGCCTCAGGTCATAACCCCAGGAATCGTTGGCTCCATAATAGGCGTATCCCTGGCTTATCGTTACCGGCGCTACTACCACAGACTGCAACGTCATCGTATTATACGAGATCTCCGAATAATAATCCTTTACCGATCCGGTCGCTCCATCTGCCGAGTATCCGATCTGGTTGAAAAGATTATCAAAATCCGTGGTTGTACTGGTTATAGTAAGGTCTGAATAATTGACAAGTACAACGAGATTATATACCGTTCCAGACGGAGTCGCCTGGTCTATATCGGGCGCGCTATCGATCGGTCTGATCGATGTCGAGGCGCGAAGCCTGTCAAGATCAGGCCGCATGCCGACAGAGGCGGGGTCGGCAGTTCCCACGACATGTTCGGTCGGGACTATCTTGCCAAGTTCTTCCCTCGCGTATACCCACCACAGTCTGTCGGCAGATCTTGTGATAAGGTAACCTGCTTCGTCCTCGTTCCAGTGAAGATATTCATCCCCCTTAAGGACCACGGTTATCACTGTTCCATCCGGCTGTTTCAAGGTGACCGGTTCAGGATTGGCCGTGACCGCGATGACCCGGCCTGCAAAGAGGACCTGCATAACCGCGAATGAAAGAACAACTATCAATAACGCTTTAAACGGGCCGTCAGACAAGAATCTGATCGACTTCGATTTAGTCTGTCTTCTCCCTTTCATAAAGGCTCCTCGGATCGAATGAAAAGTTCACCACTTCAATTAATAATATATAGCAATTAATAATAACTTTCAACTAAATAAACAAAATCCGCCGCTCTCCGCGACGGTCTTTCTGTTCGGGGCCTCTTTAGATACCATCTTCGACCTCTGCTTATTTGTACTAAGTATCCTCGAAACCCCGTCTATCGAGTATCATTACTCTGGACTCTACTCTTGATATAGTATATCACGGTCAGCAAGCCATGTACATAGGTATAATAACCTATAAGCAACTCGATCTCCGAAGCTTCTCTATCGGACCGGAGATGAAAACTCAGCTCCGATATCGATCTTTATCCCGACTTCCTCGATCTTGCTGCTACCCTGTATAGATACCATCCGAGAGCGGCGAATACGATTGCCGACACTCCCTGACCGATCCATACAGGCGAGTAGGAGATCTCGAGATATTTTGGAGATTTTGAGATTATCACGGCGATGATCGCTATCACCACTCCTAGAAGCCCCTCGCCGGCAATCAACCCTGAACCGAGAAGGATCCCGTGGTCTCCTCCCTTTTCGGCGGAGTCATCTCCTTTGAACCTCTTGTCAACCATATGGCGCAGAAGCCCGCCGATGAATACCGGCGTCATCGAATATAGAGGAAGGTATACACCGACGGCGAACGGAAGCGGCGGCACCCTGAATATCATCACCAGGACAGAGAAAGCCGCTCCGATCCCGACAAGATCCCATCGCAGGTTACCATCGAGCACACCGTCGAGGACTGTTTTCATCAGAGTCGCCTGTGGCGCCGGCAGGTCCTCGGAGCCGAACCCGTACGCCTTACCGAGGTAATAGACGGCAAGACAGACGAAGAAGGCCGATCCAAGCGCTCCGAGTATCTCGCTGATCTGCTGTTTTTTCGGTGTAGCCCCTATGATAAATCCCGTCTTGAGGTCCTGGGAGATATCGCCGGCGATCGAAGCTGAGATGCACACAATCGTTCCTATGGTAAGAGCTGTGATCTTTCCTGTCAGGTCGGTCCAGCCAAGCATCTTGAATATCAGGCCTACCCCGAGAAGGGTAACGATAGCCATTCCCGATGTCGGGTTGGATGAGACCCCTATCATACCGACGATCCTCGACGATACCGTCACGAAAGCGAATGAGAAAATGGCGATCGCGACAGCGCTTAGAAACCTCATTATGATATGAGTGTCGTTCCCGATGATCCCGGGTATAAAAGTCACAAGAAGGACGATGAGTGATACACCGAGTATGACGTACTTGATAGAGAGATCCCTTTCGGTCCTGAGCTTTCCAGCGTCAAGGGAGGCGGCGCTCGATCGAAGTTCCTTAAGCCCTATCTTAAGCGAGTTGATCATTGTCGGTATCGATTTCGCTACTGTGATGACGCCCGCGGCGGCTACCGCGCCGGCGCCGATTATCCTTATATACCCCTCCCAGATCTCCTTGGGAGAAAGTTGGCCGATCAGGGTGATCGACGGATCCAGCCCCTTCGACTGCAGATAGACGAGGGTATTCGGCCAGATCTCCATATCCCCGAATTTCCAGGCGATGAACGGGATTATCAACACCCATGAGATCAGGCCTCCACCGACCATGATCGCCCCTATCCTTCTGCCGAGGATATAACCTACACCGAGAAGAGCGGGAGTAGTGGACACTCCCACGACGGCTTTTTTTATGAAGGGAAGAGTGACGGAGACTCTCGAAGGCCAGAGATAAAGAAGCGAGATCAGGCCCTTGTAAAGAGCTCCTATGCCGAGACCGTGAAAGACGCTTTTTGCCGAAGCACCTCCCCCCCCGGTCGCTACGATCAGGACTTCCGCGCTTGCTGTCCCTTCGGGGTATGGCAGGTTTTTATGCTCCTTGACGATCAGAAAGCTTCGAAGCGGTATCATGAAGAGGACGCCGAGGACGCCTCCGCAGATAGCGAGCAGGGTAATCTGGACAAGAGGCGCATCATATCCCCATATGTACAGCGCGGGGACTGTAAAGATTATCCCTGACGCAAGCGATGAACTGGCCGATCCGGTCGTCTGGGAGATATTGCATTCAAGGATAGTCGGTTTGCCGAAGACCGGGGTGAGCAGCCTCAGAATGGCGACCGAAACGACTGCAAGCGGAATCGCCGTACTGATCGTCAGCCCGACCCTGAGACCGAGATAGGCGTTGGCGCTACCGAATATCGCTCCGAGGATGATTCCGAGGATCACAGTTTTCGGGTTAAAATCTTTAATGAGAGAATCGGCGGGAATATACGGCTTGTGCTCTTCCACTGTCTGATATCTCCTCTCGCTGGAAAGCTTTCCGGATGATCAGCTTCATTCGATAGATCTCGGAGGCACGATATCACATATGCCGGTCGATTCCTATCGGTTTTTCAGCCGTCGCCACGGGTGGAAGATCAAACAGAGATTGCAATTTTATTTCGTCGTATTTTTTCGTATCTCCTTCAGTTCATCAAGAATCGCTTCCATCTGCGCGCTCGAAGCTACAATCCCGGAGTCCTCTATCCCTGCCTGGTCGGGTGTCATCCCTCCACGGAAGCGCCTCAGTTTTTCAACGATCACCTCGTATACGCCTTTCACGTCGGGCAGTCCCACAAGACTCTCCTCGGCCCCGGCCTGAGCGCTCATTCCCGCCGTCTGTATATTCAACGAACCGATGTTGAAGAGGTACCTGTCGAAAAGCCCCCTTCTCGCGGTGATATTCGTCACGGTCCTGTAGGGAACATGCTTGACCGACTTGGTGATTATGCCGACATGTACGATCACTTCATCGTCCTGTATCTCGTAGCTGAGGCTTTTGAAATAGTAACCGACTATTATCATCGCCGGCAGCCACCAGGCCAGGTCCGCGGCCAGAAAGATATAAAAAACGACCATCGCCACCCTGGGGCCTTCATCGATCCCTATCAGCATGCCCATTATAAAGCCGAACAGGGCCACCCCGAACGCGACTATAGTAAGAATAAGACGCAGTTTGCTCAGATACCCTCTGCTCGGTTTGATTCTCATTGTCTCCATCCTCTCCTCCTGTCATTAAGATTCTGATATCAGTGTCACAATCTACGATACAAAATGAGAACGGAAAATATTCAGAAAGAAATATCTTCATCCCGTCCCGGACTGAACCTTGCCACGATCTTCGAGATCGTGATCCCTGAATATATTATCAGCATCGGTTCGATCAATAGCCTGTATCGCAGTTTGAATATTGTGATCAGGATATGGATGGCAAGGTAGCTTATCGTCATCCAGGCTATGATTCGATTTTTCCTGTCTATAAAACGTATCATGCCTATGAATCCGAATATCATGACGGGAAGATATCCATATGTAAGGATATTTGTAAGATGCCTGTTATTCCTGCTTATATCCTTCAGGACGAAAGAATCCCATCCCTGCGATATCAAAAGCGATGACTTGTAATAGATTATGTCGAGCGTTTCCCACTTGTTCCCCGATATGAACCTTACCGTCTCTTCAAGATATCTGTCTCCTGAATCATTCCTTCCCAGTTCGGTCTCATCCCAGTCGAAGTGAGGGGTCTCGGCGGCGCGGGGATTATACGCCTTGTAAATCAGGACCGGGCCGCGGTCTTCTCCTTTCCCCGTAAGGCTTCCGTAAATGAAGACCGGGCCGAGGATCGCTCCAAGAGTCATGATAAAGAGGATCTTTTTCCTTACGCCAGGGAATATTCCCGGAGTAAAGAAAAGGATCGATGGTTTTACGAAATAACTCGCTGCCAGAACGACTCCCGCGAGGATCGAGCAGAGAGTTTCCCTCGACTTCGACGTGATAAGATAAAGGATCATGATCACGAGAAATACGCTCAACGTCTCGGTAAGAGTAGTAAGATTATAGGCGAGAAGATTCGGATAGATGGCGGCTATGGTCCCGGCGGCCACCGCGGCGGTCCTGCCGCCAGTCCTGAGGGCGATCGAATAGATCAGAAACACCGTAAGCGCGCTTATCAATCCCTGAACGACGAATACAGCCTTATAGTTAAAGGCTCCGAAGACCGAATAGACAGCCCTGAGAAAAAGGGGGTATCCCGGAGGGGGAAAAGAAGGTATACCATCTGACATCGCCGCTTCGTTGTAAGTGGCCATGTCGCTGTAATCGGGAACGGCATCGCAGGTAAGGGCGAGAAAGATCCTCAGCACGACCGCCACGGTCAGAATCGAGATCAGCAGGGCCTTCTGCCTGCGGGTATCTTCCCAACGGTCAATCATGTTTCTCCCGCCTCAAAGCGGAGACCTGGTCGCACAGCAGTCCGAACATGAAAATGATAAGTGAAGATACGGCCATAAGAGCGGTAGTATCTCCGACTCCTCCACCGCCCATCGTCAGATCGATCGTGAGAGATCCCAGGCTGATAACGAAAAGGGCAAGCGAGACCGACAGGAATACTTTCAGCGGCTCGAAGAGCACGGTTAGCCTGAGCATGAGCATAAGGGTGGCCGGTCCGTGCCTCCACTGTCGCACGGTGCTTTTTCCGACCCTCTTTCTTACCGTGATCGGAACGAACCTGATCCTGCGCTGGGATTTAAGCATCGCGAATGTACTTGTCGTCGAAAATGAAAATCCCTGCGGCATGAGATGAAGATATTTCATGATTATATCGCGCCTGAAGACTCGCAGTCCCGAATTGAGATCAGGTATCTTTACCCCGGCGAGAAAATCGGCGAACAGTCTGAGGATCAACTTCCCCGGTCTTCGGGAAAAGGGAGAGTGTGATCCCGATCTCCTCTCTCCCACGACCATATCCTGGTCATGCGCTTCGCTGAACAACCTGCGGGCGTCGGAGGGTTCATGCTGACCGTCTCCATCGCAAAAGAGCACGAATTCGCTCGATGAGTTCCTGATCCCCGTCTTCAGAGCCGCCCCGTAACCGAGTTTTCGATCGTGTCTGTAGACGCTGGCGCCCGCCTCTTTCGCACGCTCACCCGTCCTGTCGGTCGAACCGTCATCGACGACGATGACGCGGGCTTCAGGAAATTCGGCTATCAGTCCCCTGACCACCTCGCCGACGACAGCTTCTTCGTTCAGCGCCGGGACAATAATAGTAAGGTCTGCGTCAGAAACAGGCATTTCCAATCCATCGATAAAAAATAAAAAGACTCGCGAGCTTCGTTTCTGTAATGTAACCGGTTGTGTAATATTATCATCGTCTGATGGCCAATGTCGAGTTTTTCTTTTTCCAGGCAACGAAGCGGGCTTCAGCGTAAGTCAGAGAGGATCGAAAGATAAACTCTTGAACGACACCTCCCCGCTGCGATATCTTCATCGCATGAATCGATCCTCTCCGTACTGAAATCGAATGGCGCGGTTTTGACTATACTTCGATCTGACAAAACGATGGTTCTAAAAACCCTTTCACTGGCAGGAAAAGGGCTTCGCTATAACGCTCTCCGGCTTTTGCGCCTCTCCCGGCCCCGATGGCATCTGGTGAGCCTTTCGATCACGGTCGCCCTCTCCGCAATTCACAGGTTGGCACTGGCCCTCTCGATCGACCCCGTCTCCTATCTCGGAGTCATTCCAAAACAGGGCGAGATGGGGATGTACAATGAGATGGCAGCGTCGCGCTATATCGACACGATACACGGCCCCCTGTACCCGGCATTTCTCATGGCAGCGCGTTTTTTTGGAAGAGGCGATGGATTGCATTCTGTCTTCATTATCCAGAGCATCGTGTCTGTAGCGATGATTCCCGTGGCGTTCTTTTCGGTGCTGCGCGCCGCTGGAAAACAGTCGGCCGTGGCAGCAGCCATTCTGGCCGCTCTCTATCCATCCCTGATCATTTACAATCTGGTCGCGCTGCCGATCACCTTTGTCATGCTCCTTCTTTTTCTGATCGTCCTCACCAACGTATCCGCGCTCACCGACAGGACAAAAGCCCTGGCGACCGCCGTAATCTCATCTACGGGAGTGCTGCTTGACCCGATGATCATTTTTTTTATTCCCGGCACGGCACTGATCGTGAAAAAAAAGATACCTTTCCTGCTTCTGACTCTCCTGCTTCTTCTTCCTTGGGGAATAAGGAACAGCATGATCGCCGGACGGCCGGTTCTTCTCTATGAAGCATCCGGGTACGGCATCGATCTGAAGAAGTTCAATAATCCGTTCGACGGATGGAAGATCATAAGTGGTATCGATTCAAACATCTCGTTCCTTGCCGGCAATGCCATCGAGAAAAGCCATATGCCGGTGATCTTCGGAAAAAGGACCGACCATGAACATATTACAGGTTACTCCTATATAATGATCCTGCTCGCCGGATCGCTCGGCATTTTCAGGTTCCTGTCGTCAAAAAACTCTTCGGCATTTTACCCTCCCCTGTCGTATCTTGTCCTTATCGTGATTCTGACGCAGATCAAATATAGATACAGGATCCCTCTCGAACCGTTCCTGATCATCTACACGTCGATACTGGCAGGTGGTATATGGCAAAGGATGTTGAGAAAAACAGTTTCTTCCTGAACCTGTGGAAGGAAAAGATCGCCCCGTCCTTTTCGGGGGATCTTGATCTTCTCTCGGTGATAGTACTGCTGTCGCTCGCCCTCAGACTCTATTTCGCGTTCGCTTTCGACGCTGGCCTATCGTTCGGATTCGCCGATGACTTCCTCGAGATCTCCGAAAAGGGGGCGATCCGGTCGGACCAGGCTCCTCTTTATATCCTATTTCTTCGGTTGCTCAAGCTGATATTCAGAGATTCGGCGGTAACGGCCCTTTACGTCTTTCAGGGAATCGTCAATACTGTATGCGTCGTTCTTCTGTACCTGGCGGCAAGGCGCGTCTTTGACAGAAAGACCGCCCTTGTCGCGGCTTCGATCGCCGCTCTCTACCCCGGTTTCGTACTGATATCCCATTCTCCGACACCAGGATCATTCGAGGTACTGATCGTCCTCGCGATATTGACTGTGGCGCTGTCAGATGTCGGAGATATGGCGCGTGGCGTCTATTCGTCGATTTTAATCGGCATCGCCGTGTTGCTCGATCCTGTCATGGCTTTTCTCGTACCGGGGATTCTTCTCACGTTGAAGAGACGCTTCGTCTTTTTACTTATCCTCGCCGCGATACTCCTTCCGGCCACTATCCGGAATTCTCTCATGGAAAAAAAGGCCGTGCCGGTATACAGGGCGGAAGCCTATGATCTCAACTTCAGGAAATTCTATCCGAGCAACCTCAATGGAAGATGGAACACGATCTGGTGGATCTATGAAAACGCTTCGATGATCACGAGGAAAGAATGGGCTTTGAGCGATGCCGCCGGAACGGACCAGGAGAAGAACTCCACCTATACAGCCGCTTACTCCTATACCGCCATCATGCTCCTCGGCCTGGCAGGCATCGCGAGAAAGTACGGGAAAGAGGACAGGTTCGTACTCCTTCCGGTGGCATCCTATACGCTTCTTCTGATCCTGTTCGGATCGTTCGCCAAAAGGTACAGGATAGTCCTGGAACCATTCTTCCTGCTCTACGCCAGCGCCCTTCTCTGCCGGATAAAAAGACGGCCCCGGAGTATTGTTCCTCCAGGGCCGTTGTGAGAGCATCAAAATCCGGCTTTCGCCTTTATTAAAGATATCTATTATCTGTTCAGAGCCTTGATTGCCCCCCAGCTTGTCGCTTCATTGTCCACGGCGCATTCGTGGACGATCACGCCGTTGGTAATTACGAAGTTGCATCCCATTATATCGATCGAGACCCATTCAGGGTTGTAATCGTATATTACGTAATAGAATTTGACATGCTCGACAGTCGCCTGGATGCCGCAGAAATCGAGGATGTTCTCGCGGATGATATACAACTCTTCATCGCAACCCGGCAGTGGGGGTTCCGTATCACCCAGCCCGAGAGCTGAATATTCCGGAGTAGACCAGTTCACCGCGACAGTGATATCTGTCGTGCAGGCAGGATCCAAAGCAACCCAGTCGAAATCGATCTGGATGAGCTTGCCTCTCGTATTGTCGAATGGATGATCATAGAACCACTGATTGATCCAGTTCGAGGGATAGACATACCAATGGCCGTCGTCATAACCGCTTCCGCCCCCATTAAGGACGATCCCCGAACCGACTGTGACGTAGAAATTATCCGTGACCTTCTGCGCGGCTGCGGGAACCGCTGCCAGCATCAATCCAACAACAAGTAAAATAACAATTTTCTTCATCTCGCACTCCTTAACGATCCACTATAGACGCAATAAAAACCAATTCTCGCGGGAACCCCCGATTCTACTCCCGTGAGAGCCCGAATCCAAATTTCAGGGAAGATCGACAGCTGCGGGGCTGTCATGACAATAACAGTAATTTCCTGTCCGCCTCCTCATACTGCTTTTTCAAAACCATGATTCTGAACACAAATTTAGCCATATTAAAACAGTGGGTGTATTGTACCATATTTCAAATCATGCTTTCAAGCATAAAATGGAGGGGTGAATTAAATTTTGGCCCCTTGCGGCGATGAGGAAGGATTTTTTCATATCCAAACATCATTCCCCTGCAAACATGCCGCCGGTAAAGGCCGGTCATCGAATCTTCTTCTCGGCGACGACTACAAGGTCGCCGCCGAAATACCTCAGAAAAGGTATCGAGGAAAAGATCTTTTCCTTCTTTCTGTAAAGTCCTTTCCGTCCCCTGAGAAGAAAGGGAGGAAAGAAAAACGCGCTGCTTGAGAGGGTCCTGACAGATCCTCCATTCTGACCGATAAACCGCCTGTAATCGGATATCGAGAAATCCCAGTGATAAGTGCAGGCGTTATGCCACGTATTCTCGTGCACGATCTTCTTCTGAAGTATCGAATCAGAAACGAGGCTCAGCATGAGCGTAGCCAGATGGAAGATGTTGAGGTTGCGGACGCGGTGCGCGTTCGGGCTCTGGATCATCATCGATCCACCCGGCCTGAGCACCCTCATGAACTCCCCCACCGCCCTGCCGGGATCGGAGAGATGTTCGAGCGTCTCGGTGCAGAAGAGAAAATCAATCGAATCGTCTTTCAACGGAAGAGACGCTCCGTCTGCGAGGATAGCTGTCTGCCCGGGAAGCTTTCTTTTAAATTCTTCCAGAAGCAGGCGGCTTATATCAACACCTATAAAAGACTGATCCTTACCGATCCCTGTATGATAGCAGGCTCTGCCGTCATTCGCGCCGACATCGACAATGATCCGGGGCTGCTCCGGCAGCCGGTCGACGACAGCCGCTATATCCTCATACCTCTCATCATCGAGGTTTGACGCCTCCCGAGCCGGATCTCCACCGGAACCTGACATCCTTACCCAATCGAGCATCGTTGGCTGGCGCAAGCCTCTTGCCTCGTAAAGCCCGTCTATAGATCTGTAATCGCTGACCGTCCTCAATCTGAGCGGGTTGGCGACATAACTTCTAAGCGCTCTGCCTCTTTTGATACGAAATACGATCCAGTCAGTGAGGAGGATCAGGGCCAGGGTGAGAGTACCGGGCCAGATTCGCAGGACAATACTGATAAAAAGAAAGAGATAGACGAAGTAGAAAGCCTTCGTTTTCGTTATGAACCCATAATCGATGCTCTTCATCTCCCTTATCGTATCGCCAGCCTCCCTGTCATCCTTGATCCTGATACCACCGGGATCTACGGTGAGCCTCCCTGAATCGACCAGCGCCGAAAGGATCCCCCCGCCGGCATCGAACTCCTTCCCGCATACGCCGCAACCGTAAGCCGACCAGGTCCCTGTGAGCGCCGTATGGCAGACCGGACATGCCAGAATATTTTCGATCTTACTCTCTATCATGGCGTTCCGCTTGTTAAATATGACCCATCTAATCCAAGGGGAATATTATACCATATGATCCCGGTCTCCTCAATTGTTTGAAACAGCCTGGGATTCATATTACGGCAGGAATAAGCCAGGATCTTACTTCTCAACATGTACATTTTCGGGCCAGGGGCCGAAAATCGATTCCCCTTGAAATCCTTTATAATTAGTGCTATAATGCCAACTTACTGATTCGTTTCGATAAGTCTGCTGGAGAAGGGGGACCCGGCCGACCGAACGCTCGGACTCCTCTTTCTTCTTTATTTATCATACTCTGATCAGCCGGAGTGCCGCGTGTAATTGACTGACGGGACTCCGGCAGCGGGAAAGAGAGAAACATCTCTTTCTCAGAGGGGGTCCCTGTAATGGGAAAATCATATCTATTTCTGATTCTCTGTTTCATCGGTCTTCTCATCTCGACTGGGCTTAGCGCGCAGTGGGTCCAGAACGGTGTGCCGATAGTCTCGGAGACTTACGACCAGATACATCCCAAAGCTGTCTCCGACGAAGCTGGTGGCGCGATCTTCGTCTGGAAAGATAACCGCAGCGCTGCGCCCGGCATCGGGATATATATCCAGAGAATCGACGGTTGGGGGAACGTCCTCTGGACAGTCAACGGCGTCCCGGTTAAGACACCATACATGACATATTACTATCCGGAGATCGCACCCGACGGTAAAGGCGGAGCGATAGTGGTCTGGGGCGACGATCGCGAAGGAAATGTCGATCTTTACGCTCAGAGGATAGGCGCGGATGGAACAGCGCAGTGGACAGAGGACGGGATTCTGATCTGCGATTGGCCTACGACACAGATTAATTACGCTGTCATCGCCGATGGAGCCGGTGGCGCAATCATCGCCTGGGAAGACGATATCTTCGGCTCGGCCGATATATTCGCTCAGAGGATCGATGAGGATGGATCGCCGCTCTGGACGGCTGACGGCATCGACGTCTGTACCTCCTCTTTCGATCAGAACGAGCCGGCCCTCGCCACCGACGGGGTGGGCGGCGCTATTATCGCCTGGGACGACCACCGCGGCGGTCCGAGCGACATCTACGCGCAGCGGATCGACGGATCGGGCGCTGCCATGTGGACCGCCAACGGCAAGGTCATCTGCAACGCAGTCAATACCCAGTATTCTCAGTGTATCGTTGCCGACAGCTGGGGCGGCGCCATCATCGCGTGGCTTGATTATCGAAACAGCGCGAACCCGATAGTCTGGGCCCAGAGGATCAACAGGTACGGCACCATCCTCTGGACTCCAAACGGCATCGCCGCGAGCACGACGGTCGAAAATATGTATACGCCCGCCATCGTATCGGACGGAAGGAACGGGGCGATCATCACATGGTCCCAGGTAGTGGGGTTGAGCCAGGACATCTTGGCCCAGAGAATGAGTTATCTCGGAAACCGCGAGTGGAGCAACAGTGGGGCCATCGTATGTTCCTCCTCTCAGGTTCAGAAAGAACCGGCTATCGTCGCCGATGGCGCTCTGGGCGCCGTCATCGCCTGGCAGGATTATCGCTCCGGCTCGAATCGTGACATTTACGCCCAGAAGATCTCCGGCGACGGCTTGCCTGTGTGGAATATAAACGGAATCTCCGTTTGCACCGAGGGGAGCGATCAGGTGCGCGTCTGCGCCGCCTCCGACGGCGTCGGGGGCGCGATCTTCGCCTGGGAGGACTACCGCCCGGGAAGTTCTGCCGATGTCTACGCGCAGCGCATCGAGCGGTGCGGGAACTGGGGCTATCCTTCCCCGACGATCACATCAGTCGCTGATGTGCCTTCAGACCAGGGCGGCCAGGTGACAGTCACCTGGGACAAATCAAGGATCGAGACGGTGATGGCTATGGTTATCGACCAGTACTCGGTCTGGCGGATGCTCCCTGTCGCGCAGTTCCAGGCTCTTCTCGCGAGAGGCGAAAAGGGGATCGATCCGGCGGTGCTGGGCCGATATACCGACACCGCCCCTACGATCTCAGGAGACGCGCCAGCCTCAGAGCCGATCTATTATATCTCGATGGTGAGCGGCGCGGCGACAGGATGGGAGCTTCTTGATCATGTCGACGCAACGAACTCTCCTACATACAGCGACCAGGTATCTACACTCTTCGATTACACGCCATCCGACCCCGGGACGCACTATTTCATGGTAATAGCCCATGGGAGTGATCACTTCGACTTCTGGGAATCGAGGCCCGACAGCGGGTGTTCTATTGACAACATCCCCCCATCTCAACCTTCCGAATTCTCCGGCTCGCAGAGCTACGAGCCTCCCGGGCTATTTCTCGCGTGGGGCGCAGGCGGGCTGAGCGCGCCCTCCAGCGACGATTTCTCCCATTACGCCCTCTACCGGGACGTGCTCCCCGACTTCGAGACCGGACCTGACAACAGAATATATGAAGGGGTCGATGCTGAATATTTCGACGACGAATGGCGATGGGACAGCGGCTTCTATTATATGGTCAGGACGGTCGATATCCACGGCAACGAGAGCGGGGCCGCTTTTCTGGGACCTTACGATATAACCGGTGATGAGACTCACGTCGTCCCTGCGGTGACATATCTCACTCAGAACATACCCAATCCATTCAACCCTTCGACGACGATCCAATTCGGACTCGCCTCGCGTGAGCTTGTGACCCTTTCGATCTACGACGTTTCGGGTAGGTTGGTCCGAACCCTCGTCAACGAACCGCGCGAGGCTGGCCTCTACACGCAGTCGTGGGATGGGCGCAGCGCTAAAAACAGGACTGTCGCGAGCGGAGTCTACTTTTACCGCCTGCGCGCCGGGACATTCAGCGAAACGAAAAAAATGATACTTACGAGATAACAGGTTGAAGGAGATATCAGAGTGAATACGATAATTGAAAGAGGAGGATCTACAATGAGGATGATATTCAAAGCGGCGGGTCTTCTCTGCCTGGCGCTCTCGCTCGGTCTGCCTTCGCCTGGCATGGCGCAGTGGATTAAGGACGGCGTACCGATCGCGGCTCTCGCCAACATGCAGAACGTGACTGATATGATCTCCGATGGAGCCGGCGGGGCTTACGTAGTCTGGAGGGATTACCGGAATATTGGAAATGCCGATGTATATATGCAGAGGATCGACTCGTACGGCTTCCCCCTTTGGGCCGACGGAGGGATCGCCGTCGCTGAAGGGCCCTCCCAGCAGGGAGACCCTGTCATCTGTATGAAAGATGGGGGAAACGTCGTCGTTGCCTATCGCGACAATGTCAATGGCAACGATGACATATTCGCCCAGTGCGTGGACCCCGATGGAAACATCCTTTGGGCGTCCACAGGGATGCCGGTCTGTCTGCATTCGAGCTACCAGGGCGCTCCACGCATCGCGGCCGGCACTTCGGGATACATGTACATCGGCTGGGTGGACTCGCGAAACGGGAACCAGGACGTATTCATCCAGCGTATCAACTGGAATGGCGTTACCCAATGGGCGGCCGACGGGTTCGTTGTATGCAACGCAGCCCAGGTCCAGGACGGATTACAGATGATCGCCGATGGCAGCGGAGGCGTCACCATGGTATGGGAAGATTACCGGGACGCCACCAACCTGCTTATTTACGCGCAGAAAGTCAGCTCGACGGGATTCGTTCAGTGGACAGCTAACGGCGTCAGGCTGAGCACCAGCAATTCGTGGCAGAACCTGCCCAAGCTGATCACCGACAGCTCGGGCGGAGCAATCGTCGTATGGTACGACGACCGTAACGGCGTCGATACCGACATCTACTCCCAACGCATTCTCAGCAACGGGAACACATACTGGCTCCCCTCGGGAAGATCGATATGCACCGCGACCGGCGGTCAGTATTTCCCGGATCTGACGACCGACGGAGGTGGCGGAGCGATAATCACGTGGCAGGATCAGAGAATACCCGCCTATTACCATGTCTACGCCCAGCGCGTCAACGCCTCCGGTAACGCGCAGTGGACAACCAACGGCCTTCCTTTATCAGACTACACGGGCGGGCAGAGGACGCCATGTATCGTCTCCGACGGCGTCGGCGGCGCCATAATAGCGTGGAAGGACCAGAGACAAGGGAGCGAATACGACATCCACGCGCAGCGTATAGACGCGGCCGGTTCAAAAATGTGGGCCACAGAGGGCGAGAGGGTATCAGGAGCGATCAATCACCAGGTGACAGCCATGATAACTACCGATGGGGCGCAGGGGGCGATCATCACATGGAACGACCTCAGGTATGAGGATTCCAACGACTACGACGTCTACGCGCAGAGGATGGAGAAATGGGGCCACTGGGGCTACCCGGCGCCGATGCTCACAGGAGCAGCGGATGTCCCGAATGACCAGGGCGGACGCGTGATGCTTACCTGGGATGCCTCCTACCTTGACGCCTATCCAACCGAGATCGTCACGCATTATTCGATCTGGCGAAGCACCGACGGAGCCACCTACACGCAGATAGACAGTATGGACGCCTACTACCTCGACTCCTACCAGTACGCGGCCTCCACGACCGCCGATTCGAGCGCTCTCGGCGACGCGACGCACTGGTTCAAGATAAGGGCAAGGACTTCAAGCTCCCTGTTCTGGTGGACATCTCAACCATTGAGCTGCCACTCGGTAGACAACCTCTCTCCTTCGATGCCGACCGGAGCCTATCTGGAACAGAATTTCCCCAACCCGATGAATCCTGTCACGATAATAAAGTTCGGGCTGGACGCTCCGGAATTCGTCTCGCTGAGGATATACGACGCTGCGGGCCGGCTCGTGCGAGAACTGGTGAACGGACCGATGCCCGCCGGGTATCACGACAAGCTGTGGGATGGCAGGACCGATGGCGGTGTTCTGGCCGCCAGCGGAGTGTACTTCTACAAATTGTCAGCCGGCGAGTACACGGAGACAAAGAAGATGGTGCTTTTGAGATAGGGATAGAGCTGCACGACACACCTTCCCAGGCAGAGCTTCCGATGGTAATTTATACCTGTAAGCCGGAGGTTCGTCACCACGCGATTTTTACCGTAAACTATCCCGGTTTGCGGACGATAACCATTTTATAGCGAAATCATCAACAGGACCGACACTACCGAAAACCAGGAACCACCTTTGAAAGGGGTATGCCATGTCCCGGAATATCATCGTTTCCATCTTGCTCGTTCTTATTATCTCATCCCTTTTCCCCGGCGAGGGCCAGGCCCAGTGGAGCAAGATCGGAGCACCTGTCTGTCTTCTGGGGGGGACCCAGCTCCGCCCGAAATCGGCGAGCGATGGAAGCGGAGGAGCGGTGATCGCCTTCAGATCGACAGTCGGAATTTCGAGATACAAGATATTCGCCCAGAAGGTAAACGGCGGAGGGGAGATGCTGTGGCCCGCAACCGGTATCGCAGTCGGAGCCGACACTCTCAGCCAGTTCGACCATAATATCGTCAGTGATGGAGCAGGCGGCTGCATAATCGTCTGGGACCAGGATACCGCCGGGTCTGATTATCACGTGTACGCGCAGAGGATCGACGAGAGCGGCACTGTCCTCTGGGGTGAGAGCGGCGTAAGGGTCTGCACATCAAATACTCACCAGGTCAACCCCGAGGTAGTCTCCGATGGAGCAGGCGGAGCCTTTATCGTCTGGACGAACAGCTATATGGGGTCGCCGACCGGGCAGGATATTTTCGCGCAGAGGATCAGCGCGGCCGGTAACCGCGTTTGGGTCGATACGGGGTTTGCCATATGCAACGCGACCGACTCACAGTCTTTTCCAGTGGTGGCCGGTGATGGAGCGGGAGGGCTGCTGATAACCTGGACCGATTTCCGCAGCGCGGCAAATTACGACGTCTACGCTCAGTATATCGACGGGAACGCGACTGTCAAATGGGATGCTAACGGAAAAGGAATAGCCTCGACTTCAGAAGAAGAGTACGAACCGGACGTAATCGCTGACGGCGAAGGTGGCGCTTATATCGCGTGGACGATAAGTACTGCAACCAACGGCTATGATATCCAGCTAAGCCGGATCGACAGCGATGGATCGATCCACTATAACTGGCAGACCTTTGGAGAGTTTGTCACATGGGTTCCGGGAACCCAGCAATGGCCCCGGCTCTTGCTATCGGAAAACGGCAGCGTCATCGTAATCTGGATGGATAATAACGCCAGCATATCGATCTATGCCCAGAGAATGACCCACTACGGATATCCGGTCTGGGAGGACGATGGTATTCCTCTGATAACATCGAACGGTATACCTTCAGGATTCCATGCGGCCCCGGACGGAGAGGGTGGAGCGATCGTCACCTTCAATCTGGGCAGCGATTACCAGGCCGCGCGGGCGCTGAGAGTGACAGGCAACGGTGACCTCCTCTGGGACAGCGACGGAATACTGCTGACAGAAGGGATGAATTATCAGGGCGTCTGGGGCCTGGTCCCGACCGATGGCGGCGTAATAGCGACTTTCGACGCTTTCGGGCCGATCGATCATGACTGCTTCGCCCAGCGAATAGATAACAACGGTCGATGGGGTAATCCAGCGCCCGCACCTGTCCAGGCCCTCGATGTCCCCTACGATCAGGGTGGTAATGTCCTGCTTACCTGGGTCCGCTCATACCTTGACGCCCAGCCATATTACCTGATCTCCCACTACTCGGTATGGAGAAAGATGAGCGAAGGCGCCCTGCTCTCTCCGGGAAGTGGTTACGAAACGGTCGGGCTTGCCGATATCGGCCCCGATTACGACGGAAAAGCCGTCCTGATAGACGGCGCGGGAGCCGCCGCATCGGCGTGGGAGTGGATCGAAAATGTGGAGGCAGCGATGCTTCCCGAGTACTCCTGTTCGGTCCCCACCTATTATGATTCCATCGATGCTACCGATGGAATGCACGAGTTCGCGATCGCGGCTCACGAGACGACTCCAGTCATCTTCTGGATGTCCGGCCCGATCGAAGGATACTCGGTCGACAACCTGGCACCGGCCGTTCCCGCAGGTATAGTGGGAGAGCAGCAGGAAGAGCCGGCGGGACTGCTCGTCTCATGGACTCGTAACACTGAGTCCGACCTTGCTTGCTACAATATTTACAGGGCATTCGACGAGGAATTCGTTCCCGCTGGGGACAACCTCATCCTGACGTCAACCGGTAACTCTGTTTTCGATACCAAATGGACCAACGGCGACGGTGCCTTTTACAAGGTATGCGCCGTTGATATTCACGGGAATATCGGCGCTCCGGCTACACTCAGCCCGGGCAGCATCATCCTGGAGACACAGCTTCAGTCATTCGCCGCCGTTTACGGGGCGGAATCGATAGTTGTCTCATGGACATTATCAATATCTGGAGAGTTCATGGAGTTTCGAGTCTCGCGTTCTGTCGGAAACAGGGAATTCTCCCTGATCGAGGACGCGGCGATCAAATCAGATGGCCTCGCTTTCGCTTACGTCGATAATGAAATAGAAGCGGGCAAGGCTTATCGATACCTTGTGGAGGTGACTGACGAGGAAGGCACGAGAGTGCTTTTCGAAACGGGACCGGTATCGACTCCGGCAAGGGAGCTGGCGCTATTCCAGAATTTTCCCAACCCGTTCAACCCTTCCACGGTGATAAGCTTCAATCTGCCGGTCCGAACTGATGTCGCGATCGATATATTCGACATCGCGGGCAGGAAGGTCCGCGCCCTCGACTGCGGGGTACTTACCGCCGGGTTAAAGAGCGTCAGGTGGAACGGTGTCAGCGATAACGGCGACAAGGTCTCTTCGGGAGTCTACTTCTACCGTCTGACCGCGGGAAAGGAGCAGATCACCAGGAAGATGATCCTGATGCGTTAGGAACTCAGTACATCGTGTTGATGCTGCGCGATATGCCGGACAGCTTCCAGGTGCCGCCTTTTTTCATGAAACAGGCTATCCGGCGCGTCGCCGGTTTTGTCCTGACTCCGTTGCACCGGTAAGCGTTGCAGAATATCACCAGGGCCTGGGTGCGATCGGAGTCGAAGGCGATCCTTGAGAATGTAAGGTATCCCTGGGCCTCGGGAAAGACCCTGTCGAAATTATTCCAGTCAGGTTCGGCTCGATCGCCCGCCGAGGCGTGCTGTCCCATCCCGGCAACTCCAGATCCTTCGCCAGCCTTGAAAATATTTCTGAGCCCAAGCAGGTCGGCGTACTCTTCTTCCGATACCAGTTTATAATCGACGGGGATACAGAACTGCCCGGTGAGCCTTACGGCCGGGCCTCTGTTGATCGCTATGAGAGAATCGATCGTCTCGCTTTTCAGTCCCGGCCATTCCTTCTGGAGGATATCGAGCCGCTCGGCAATGCACCATAGTTCTGTGTCACGGTTTATAAGTACAGGGCTGAATTCCGACTCGTACTCACTGGTGATAAGCATGGACATCAATTCATATTCAGTGGACTGGCAACTCTTGTCGCCGGCCATGCTATCTGCGAAAGTGATAAGCAATACGATACAGATAATCGCGAGTGATCCCGCCTGCAAAAAGTTCCTCATGATTTCTCCCGTGGTTTCCTGGCAGCCTGTCGTTACCGGCCCTTTCAAAAATTCCGTTCCAATCAAAGGTACGCCACATCTCCGAGCAATATACGGACCACTATTTCGAAAAGGATTATTTGACCAGTTTCTATCGGAGGACCGGGATAAATGGTCGAAAAATGTCAGGTATCTCCTGAAAATAAACCGGTAAATCCGGCATATCTTGATGAGTTAAAGCTCCCATATTGAAAATAATTGTTTTATGTGATAGAATAGCCGTCACAGTAAAATCCAGGAACGGTTGAACAGGAATTATTATCCAGCGATTTAGGCAATAAGGAGTCCCGGTCATGTCACCTCTTTTCGATCCATTGTTACGAAAGATAAAACTTATGACAGTCATCGCGGTATCTCTTGCGGCAACAGCCGGACCTCTCCGCGCCGCCTGGCCCCCCGATGGTATTCTGGTCTGCGGCGAATGGCAGGCGCAGCAATCTGTAGAGATAATATACGACGAAGCTGGGGGATGCATCGTGGCGTGGGAAGACATGAGAGTCATTCCCCGGAAGATCTTCGCGCAGCGGCTCGATGGAGCTGGGAACGAGTACTGGACCTCTGGAGGAGTGCAGGTGAGTGGTACCGGCGATCAGAGAATGATCGAGATGGTCAGCGATGACGCCGGCGGCGCCATACTGGTCTGGCTCGAATCAGGTTCGACGATCGTCGCGCAGCGGATCGACCCGGATGGAACGAAGCTCTGGGATTCGCGCGGAATTAATGTCGCCGATGGGGATATGGGAGAGATCCTCGCCGTAGCGGATGGTTCGGGTGGATGCATCATGGCCTGGGTCCAGAACGTAAGCGGGTCGCGTATCTACGCCCAGAAGATAGACCGCGACGGGACGATAGTATGGGATGACACCCCGGATAATGTCGTCGTCTCCGACGCCTCGCCGGACGAGGGCTACCCATCCCTCGCCTGCGACGGATTCGGGGGAGCCCTGGTCGCTTTCCAGAGCCTGCGTTTCGGTTCTCTCGATCTTGACATCTACGTGCAGAGGGTCTTCGCGTCGGGAGAGGTCTGGATCGCTGACGGTGTACCCGTGGCACTCGGTCACTATAATCGGGAAGAACCAGTCGTAGCACCTGACGGATTCGGCGGGGCTTTTGTCTGCTGGGAGTTCGAATGGGGCGGTGAACACGATATTTACATGAACAAGGTCGATGCGGCAGGCTCTGCCGAATGGGGAACGGAGAAGATGGTCTGCGTGGAAGATGGTGACCAGTATGACCTTGCAATGATCGAAGACGGCTCTGGAGGAGTCTACGTCGCGTGGTGCGACGAACGCGAGTACGGGCAGGATATATATGCCCAGAGATTGGACAGGTTCGGTAACGGGCTCTGGACAACGAACGGCATTCAGGTTATCGCGGAGGACGAGAATGAGTTCCCGATGCTCCTTCCCTGCGAAGAGGGTGTTATCGCGGTCTGGGCTGACCACCGCGGAGGGGGCGCTCTTTTCGCGCAGAAGGTCGATATTTCAGGGGGGGTGATGTGGGACAGCTATGGAGTCGAAGTCCTGCAGGGTGATCCGAGAAACCTTGATTTCGACGTAGCTTCCGATGGCGCCTGTGGAATACTGGCGACGATCACCGACGACCGGGAAGGGCAGGTGCAGGATGTTTACGCTCAGTACCTGGACGCGCTGGGAGACACCTCGGCTCCTGAACCGGTGATAGTGTCGGCAGAGGACGTTCCCGGCGACCAGGGAGGCTGTCTCAGGATCAATTTCGCCGCCTCGGACAGGGATGATAACAATCAGCCTCTCCAGCTCTCGCGTTACGATATCTGGCAGAGGATCGAAGGATTGGCGGCAACCTCCAGCCCCGCGGTCCTCCTCATGACGGGATCTGACGGCAGAACGATCCTGCGGGCACCCGCAGGAGGAGTCGTTCCGGAGGGCAGCTGGGAACTTATTGCCAGCCTTGACGCCACCCAGAGCGAGACTTACGCCTGCCGCGTCTCGACACTTGCCGATTCCTCGACCTCGGGTATCCCGTGGTCGGTCTACATGGTCACAGGGCATACTACAGATCCCGCCGTATGGTACGCGAGCGCTGCCGACAGCGGATATTCGGTCGATAACCTCGCTCCGGAGCCACCGATGGGGCTTGCGGCGGAACAGGATTACAATCCGGAAGGCCTCCAGTTGACATGGGAAAAAAACACGGAGAACGATCTTGCCTGGTATGCTATCCACAGAGGCACGAGTGAAGGGTTCATTCCCGGCACTTCCACGCTGGTAGCGACACCGGCGGTGTCGGAGTGGTTCGATGAAGCATGGTCATGGGATCAGGATTACTGGTACAAGGTCTGCGCGGTCGACATTCACGGAAACGAGAGCTCCTTCGCAGTATCGGGCCCCGGCGACATGACTGGAGAGGATCTCCCCGATCTGCCTCATCTATCGTACCTCAATCAGAATTATCCGAACCCCTTCAATCCTTCGACCACGATACTCTTCGGGCTCAGGCAGGATTCGCGTGTAAGCCTGAAAGTATATGACATCTCCGGCAAGCTTGTCAGTGTCGTCCTGGATGAGAACAGGAGCGCGGGACATTATACCGAACACTGGAACGGCCTTAATTCGCGCGGCGTCCCTGTCGCAAGCGGCGTATACTTCTACCGGCTCATCTCAATGGAGCTTGACCAGACGAGAAGGATGGTGCTGATAAGATAATCTGATCAGCGAAGCAGTATCATCTTTCTGGATCGTTTGAGCGTTTCTGTCTCCAGTTTGAAAAAATAGACGCCGCTCGCCACCGCGTTACCGTTAGCGTCTTTTCCATCCCAGGCTTCGGCGTAATGGCCCGCCGGTCTTCCCTCGTCAACGATCTTCCTGATTATCCTTCCCGCCGCGTCATAAATACTCAGCGAGAGATGGGAATCCCTTTCCAGACCGAATTCGATCGTAGTAACGGGATTGAACGGGTTCGGAAAGTTCTGCGAAAGGTATCCTGCCGCGGGCAGATCCGGTATCTCCGCATCCGTCGAGCCGTTGAAATAAGCTCTGCCTGCATATATGTCAGACTGGCTTGTCGCGGGGTAGCGGTTGTCGGTCCAGGTGATGATACCGCCTCCTGTGCTGTCGGTCGCGATATGAACGTACCGTTGTTCGTTGACGGCTGTGCATACCGCGATCCCACCGGAAGGACCCTGTGCGTATCCATCCGCGTCCACGGTCTGGGCATAGACATCGCCATAGTCATACTGCTGCCTGAGAGATTCCTTCCATACGATCGCCGCCCCTCCGCTTCCGTCGGAGGCGATCCTCGGATCGGACATCGACCCGACGGCCAGGCATATCTTTGCTCCGGCCCCGTTCCACAACGTATCGCCCGCAGCATCTATTCTCTGGCCATAGATTCCCCTTGGTGTCCGCGAATCATACCAGCACAGGACCGCTCCTCCGCTTCCGTCAATGGCGATCTGCGGATCGGAACGCGATCCGTACGGATTGGAGCAGACGACTATGCCATTGGCAGCCCATAAGGTGTCTCCGTCGGCATCAACACGCTGCGCGTACAATGATACAGTCGATCCCTGCCATGTTATGATCGCTCCACCAGTCTCGTCTGAAACGATCCGGGGAAAAGTCTGTTGATTGGCTCTCACACAGATCGGTATGCCGTCAAGATCCCATTTGATGATCCCGTTCAAATCTACTCTCTGTGCATATATATCGTTGCTTGAAGCGCGGTCATCGTCCCATGTGACTATCACGCCACCGCTTCCATCCGTTGCGATTTGTTGACGGTTCTGATCTGAGAGATCCGTGCAGACAGGTATACCGCTCGGGTCCCAGAGCATGCTCCCTGACGCGTCGAGGCGCTGAGCGCGAAGATCGATATTCGAATCGCGATTGTCACGCCAGACGATCACAGCTCCGCCCGCTCCGTCTGAGACAATAAGCGGATAATCCTGATCTTCGGAGCCCGTATAGACCTCGGCGCCCCACCTTCCCCAGAGTCGGTTACCGTTCGAGTCGAGGCGCTGGGCGTAGACATCCCGCGAATTGGTCTCGCTATCGCGGCCATCGGTCCAGCAAACCAGCGCTCCACCTGATCCGTCAGGCGATACGTCTGCCGGCGACCAGGCGATGGTCGAATCCGGGCTGAGTGATATGCCTCCGGAACCCCAAAGGATATTTCCAGTTCCGTCGATCCTTTGAATAAAAATGCTGTTTTTGAGAAAAGCGCTGACGAAACTCTGTTCCCAGACGATGTACGCGCCTCCGGCACCATCCGGCGCTATACGAGATTCGAATTCAGGCCTCTCCCCTTCGGTGATCCGAACTCCGTTGTCAACCCATGCTGCCTGAGCGGGAAAGGTTAATGCAACAATCGACACAAAAAGCAAAAATGAAGTCGTCAAGCGCCTGGGTTGCATGAGGGGCCCCCTTCGATTGAATTTTGAAATGGAATAATCCCGCGACGATCATATCACATTTTCCCGATTTTAGCAAGGGATCAGGATTTGCGGGTGGTGTAATGGTTCAGGCGTTTTTTACTCGGCAGTGACTCACGCTTCTCACTGCGCATCTTCGACGCGTAATCTGGCTTCGGCTGGCGCAGTGAAGATCATATCATGACTTATGGTCCGAACATGCCTCGGCGGCAAGCCAGGCGGTAGAGAAGGCCGCCTGAAGATTGTACCCTCCCGTGTTGCCATCGATGTCGATCACTTCGCCGCAGAAATAGAGCCCCTTTATGAGTTTCGATCTCATCGTCCTGGGATCGATCTCTTTCAGATCTATCCCGCCGCGAGTGATGATCGCTTCTTCAAAAGGCCTCGGGCGTTTCAAGGTAAGCCTGAAATCTTTAAGGAGAGCGGCAAGGCTGTTTCTTTCTGCAGATGTCATCTGGTTGCATCTCTTTTCCGGCGCGATTCCGCTCATCTTTATGAAAACAGGTATCAATCTTCCTGGAAGAAGGTTTTTCATCACGGTCCTGAAATACTTCGTTCCCGAAGCGGCAAATTCCCTGATCAGCCTCCTGTCGAGTTTCTCGCCGGTCAAAGCCGGTTTGAAATCGATCGAGATTTCGACTGTCTTGCCTGCGGCAAGATCGTCTGTTATCTGCCCGCTCATCGTGAGGATGAGCGGACCCGATACTCCAAAATGAGTGAAGAGCATATCTCCGAAACCGGAAGCAGTCTTCCTGCCTCCGGTGAAGACAGTGACTTCGACATTATCCAGCGAAAGGCCCTGAAGATCGCGGACGAACCGATCCTCTGTATCGAAAGGCACAAGGCCCTGTCTCGGCCCCACAATCGTGTGACCGAGGCGGGCTGCGATGGTATACCCGTCGCCGGTCGACCCTGTTGCGGGATACGATTTGCCTCCCGTGGCAAGGATCACCTTACCTGTATTTATCACCTTTCCGCCGTTTTTCAGGATCACTCCCTCGACCGATCCGCTTTCCGCGCCCGCGACTATCCTCTCCACCCTCGATGAAAGCCCGATCTCGACTCCGTTTGATCTGAGATACCTCTCGAGAGCTTTTACGACAGTGGATGCCTTGTCACTGGCGGGGAAGATCCTTCCCCCTCTCTCCTCCTTCATTTCCACGCCGAGCCTGGCGAAGAATCTCACAAGATCGCCACTGGAAAACCTTGTGATCGCTCCATAAAGGAACTTTCCTTTCTTTCCGAAATTCTCGATGAAACGCTCCGTCTCGGCGCTGTTGGTAAGATTGCATCTTCCCTTCCCCGTTATCGCCAGCTTCCTGCCGAGACGATCGTTCCTTTCGAGCAGAAGGACCTTCAGACCGTTCTCCGCCGCCCTTCCGGCCGCGAGCATCCCGGCCGCTCCTCCACCTATAACTGCAATATCGTAGTCCATCTCTTCCTTTCCACTATTACTGAAGGATAATATGAATCTCCGGGCGAGTAAATGGTTCTATGATCCAGTGAGTAGCATATCAAAGAATGGAAATCCAGCATCTTGACAATCTGACCGACCCGTGATCGTTTTCAGAGATCAACATCAAACGAGTAAAATCTGGCCTTCGCCATCGAGAATACCGGCGTAGGGGCTTTGTCCGGAACCTTCCGGAAGACTTCCGACGAATCTGAGATCGTGGGAAACAGTGCTTGCAACCTGGACCCAGAAGCGTCTGCCATGTTCAATGTTCGATTCACGTCGACATCTCTCGGCAGCAAGACACGCGAATTGGCAATGGTCTGCTGCCAATGCGAAACGTACCCGTAAAAGGAGACTTGAAGGGGAAACACTACTGATCGGGAACAGCCTTCTGATGAAGTCATTTGCCGGACCCGGAGAGATGAACAGCTTTCATTATGGTTTCTATGATCAGTTCGGGTTCCGAGAAAGGGATCATGTGATTGCTTTCTTCGGCGACGAGGACTACCGAACCTTCTATAGACGCGGCCATCTGGTCGAGGGCCCGATCCCAGGCTTCCTGTTCCTTTATTTCAGGAAGAGTCTGGAGAAAGCTCTTGATGATAAAGACCGGAATGCCTTTGGGAACGACGGTTTTTTTCATGATCTTCATCTTGGGAGCCAGTCCACCCTTGACCATGCGGCTCAGGGCAAGCTGATTCTTTGTGAGCTTGTCTGGTTGTGATGTGTCGAAGGGAAGCTTTCCGCACATCGGATGTTCGTCCAGATACTCCACTCCGAACATGTCGACAAATTCCGCCGAGAATGGATCAATGAAGACAATCCCGATTACGGCGTCAGGGTTCTCACTCGCTTCGATCCGAATCATCCATCCACCATACGAATGACCTGCCAGGATTATATCATCTTTGTACCCAAGGCGTTCTAGGGCTTCCCAGAGCCATCCTGCCTCTACCTTTATATCGCACGGGATCTCCGGCAGGTCACTTTTACCAAACCCGGCACGATCGTAACATATCACCGTAGCGCCAGTCCTCCGAGCGAGTTCCGGCGCGATCCCGTCCCATTCGGTAAGATCCATGCCACCCCCCGCCTCGAGAAGGATGGTCGGGCTTCCTCCCTCTATTATTCTGAAATTCAACCGGAATCCTCCGACAGAGACAAGAGTGTCGACTACGGTCAGAGCGCTTTCATGCCCTTCATCAGCGGGGATGATCGCTGTAAGACCCGGCACCGATGCAGACATGATAAAGATCGTTGTCATTGCTACAAGGGCGCCAGCCTGCTCATAAAACACTTTTCCTGATTCTCCTGATCTCATTATCTGCCCCCTTCGGAAACAACGATTTCATTGTGTGATTCTGATTACGATTAGCAACAAGAATATGTTTCAGGAAATACGGTCTATCTATGAACATATTGGTATTAAGGCTGAGCCTGGTCCAGGGTCGGAGGGAAAAAGAAGAGGTCAAGGTCACCTTCCGGATGAACAATTGAATAATGGGAAAAACGAAAAGTAACTCAAGAAAATTGAAAATTACCTGAACTTATGGTAGAATGCGCTTCGGGTATTTTTCTGAATTATTGGTTTTTTTTAAAAGAAGTTTTATGAGAAGAACTGCATTAATAATGATTCTATTCGCTCTCGTAGTCCCTGCTGGCAGCGTGTTTTCATTTGAACCATCGTTTTACGCGACGCCAAGGGTTTTTTCCGGTGGCGACCCGGTTGCCATCTGCAGCAGTGATCTCGATGGTGATGGGGACGAAGACCTCGCTTTGGCAAATGGTGATTATGACAACATATCAGTCCTTATTAATGGAGAATATCTTTTCGCGCCTGCCGTAAACTATGATACCGGAAATAACCCTACAGCGATCTGCAGCGGTGATTTCGATGGAGACGGCGACAATGATCTGGCCGTGACAAACGGCGGCTCTGACAACGTATCAATTCTTTTAAATAACGGAGATGGCACCTTTGCCGATGACGTGACCTATGGCATTGGCGATAATCCTGTGTCGATCTGCAGCGCGGATCTGGATGGTGACGGGGACAATGATCTGGCTGTGGCTAATTATGATTCCGATGATGTCTCAGTCCTTATGAATAACGGAGAAGGCACGTTTGCACCTGAAGTCTTCTACAGTACCGGCGATGGACCTCAATCAGTCTGCGGCAGCGATCTCGACGGAGATGGCGATATTGACCTGGCGCTGGCCAACCATTACTCTAACGACGTTTCAATTCTTTTAAACAATGGTGATGGGACTTTTGCCAATGATCTGACCTATGCTGTTGATAGCCGTCCTCGTTCTCTTTGCGTCAGCGACCTGGATGGAGATGGAGACAATGACCTGGCAGTTGGGAATGGACCTTCCGAGTACGAATACATTTCGATTCTTCTTAATAACGGAAATGGCACGTTTGCGCCCTCTGTAGGCTATGGGGATCATACTTTTAGAGAAATATATTCTATCTGCAGCAGTGATCTCGATGGAGATGGGGACGAAGATCTGGCAGTAACGAATTTTGATCCAGGTGATATTTCGATTTTTTTAAATAATGGAAATGGGACTTTTGCGGAAGAAACGGTATTCCCTGGAACTGGTTATTATACAAGTTCCATCTGCAGCATTGATCTCGACGGAGACGACGATAAAGACCTGGCTGTGGCGAACAAATACACCAGGGTCATCTCCCTTCTTCTGAATAATGGAGATGCCACCTTTGTCTCCTCTGCGGACTATAGTGCCGGTGCCGGTCCCAGTTCAATCTGCGATAGTGACTTTGACGGAGATGGGGACAATGATCTGGCCGTGGCGAACTATTATTCCGATGATGTTTCAGTCCTTCTGAATAATGGAGATGGTACGTTCGCATCTGCCGTAAACTATGATGCGGGCGATAGCCCGGTGTCTGTCACATTTGGTGACTTTGACGAAGACGGGGATACGGATCTGGCAGTGGCGAACTACCTGTCATCTGATCTTTCAATTCTCATCGGATCAGGCGGCGGTTCGTTCGCGTCTGCCGTGAACTATTCCACGGGCGGCATTCCGAAGTCTGTTACCGTGGGTGACTTTGACGAAGACGGGCATACGGATCTTGCGGTGTTAAATGCCCCTAACAATATCTCAATTCTTCTGGGAGCAGGAGACGGTACATTCAGCGGTGCGTTGAGCTATAGTGTCGGTTATAGTTCCAGTTCAATCTGCTGCAGCGATCTGAATGGAGACGGGCATGCGGATCTGGCGTCGGCAGGCTGGCAAATCTCGATTCTCCCGGGAGAAGGCGACGGCACCTTCGCGCCTGCCGTAATCTTTGAAGCAGATGGAGATATTCAGTCAATCTACACCAGTGACTTTGATGGAGACGGAGACAATGATCTGGCAGTGGCGGGTTGGCAGGTTTCGATCCTGTTAAACAACGGTGATTGTACTTTTGCTCCACCTGTAGATTATTACATAAGAGACCTTTGTTATGGCATCTGTTACGGTGACCTCGATGGGGATGGATATAAAGACCTGGCGGCGGTCACGATCAATGAACACTATGAAATATTTGGCGGTGTTTCAATTCTTTCTGGAAACGGTGACGGAACATTCATGCCGACTGAAAATTATGCTTCTGGTTATTATGGATATTCAATCTGCTGCAGCGACCTCGACGGAGACGGGGACAATGACCTCGCCGTGGCGAACAGAGGATCTGGCAACATCTCTGTTCTGATCAATCTTCTCGGTGATCCAACTGACGCGGGAGATGACCCGCATCTTCCCTGTTCGAACTATCTGTCAGCAAATTATCCAAATCCATTTAACCCGTCCACCACGTTGAAATTCTCAATCCCGAGATCCACTCTGGTCCGGATTGTCGTATATGATGTGGCCGGACGCCGCGTTGCGACTCTTGTTGACAAGTACCTTCAGGCGGGCGAATTCAAGACGACATGGAACGGAAAGAACAGTAGCGGTATACGCGTAACCTCCGGTATATACTTTGCCAGGATGACTTCAGGGGATTATGTCGCGGTGACAAAAATGGTTTTGATCAGATAAAAGAATTATTATAACTTTATGCCATTTATTAAAATAAAATTTAAACCCCTTGGATTCATATTGGCGATCACCGTTCTGACATCCATCTGTTCACAACGGGCATTGTGCCAGAAATCGTATTTTCCCGATTATCCGGATTGGTCCTCAGAACTGGCTAACTGGACATACAGCATCGCTCTCGGGGACATAGACTCAGACGGCGACCTTGACCTCGCTTGTGGCAACTCGGTTAACACCAGGTTCTACCTGAACGAGGGTGGAGTTTTTCATCTGGAACCGGCATTGTCGCTGGAATCGACTCACTCATACTGCCTGGCCCTTGGAGATATAAATGGTGATGGTGACCTGGACCTTGTGACTCGGGACAATTATGGTCACATCGTTCTTTTTCTGAATGCCGGTGGAGTTTTTCAAACACCGCGGGCATGGTCTTCCGGGCGTAATGCTGACTGTATAGTCCTTGGAGACGTTGACTCGGATGGTGATCTGGATCTTGTATGTAACGGATATTATGACAACGCGCTCTACCTCAACGTTGATGGAGTTTTTCAGACTGGACAGATATGGTCTACGGGAGAAACAACAAGCATGGCCCTCGGAGATATAGACTCGGACGGCGATCTGGACCTAGCTTGTGGTACCCTCGCCAGTAACAAAATCTACCTCAATGATGGAGGGATCTTTCAGCAGGAACCGATATGGTCTTCAGGGCCCGGCAATGAGACAAGAAGCGTAGCCTTTGGGGATATGGATGGTGATGGTGACCTGGATCTCCTTTGTGGGAACCACTCCTCCGTAGGTGTTTCTCAATATAGTGTTCTTTACCTGAACGATGAAGGAGTATTTCAGGTAGAGCCGATTTGGCAAAATGGCCCCGCCCAGGTGTACAGTGTAGCCCTCGGGGACATAGATTCCGATGGTGACCTGGATCTTGTGAGTGGAAGTTCTTCCAGCAACAAGCTTTACCTGAACGATGGGGGCGTTTTTCAATGGGCCTGGTCGTCGCAGTGGGAAGATATTACAAAATGGGTAGCCCTTGGGGATATAGATGGTGATGGTGACCTGGATCTCGTCTGTGGTAATGACCGGGGTGGTTTCAACACCCTTTACCTGAACGATGGGAACATTTTTCAGACCAGCCCGGGTTGGTCTTCAGGACCAAACAATGACACAAGAAGCGTGGCTATCGGGGATATAGACTCGGACGGTGACATCGACCTGGTGTGCGGGAACTATGGTCAGGAACATAACACGCTCTACCTGAACGATGGGAATGTCATCCAGACAGAGCCTGCCTGGTCTTCAAGATTTGGCGATAATACATCGAGCGTCGCGCTGGGGGACATAGACCTGGATGGAGATCTTGATCTTGTCTGCGGAGAATCCGGTGCGAGCAATACGCTATACCTGAATAACGGAAACGTTTTTCAACTTGAACCGATCTGGTCTTCCGGACCTGCTTATGACACAAGAAGCGTCGCGTTGGGAGACATTGATTCAGACGGCGATCTCGACCTGGTCTGCGGCAACTATGATCAAACCAATACGTTATACCCGAATGACGGAGGAATGTTCCAACAGGAACCGATATGGGTCTCGGGTCCGGATAATAAGACAACCAGCGTGGCTCTGGGCGATATCGATGGTGATGGCGATCTCGACCTGGTCTGCGGAAACGACGAAGAGACCAACACTCTTTACCTGAATGACGGGGGTGTTTTTCAAACGACGCCGGCATGGTATTCGGTGGGGGAGTATAATCCGACAAACAGCGTCGTGCTGTCTGATATAGATTCAGATGGAGACCTGGATCTTGTGTGTGGAAATGATGGGAATAATATAATCTACCCGAACAACGGAGGTGTCTTGAATTCAACACCGGTTTGGTTTCCAGGACCGAGTAACGAAACAAAAAGCATAGCGCCGGGGGATATAAACGACGATGGGTTCCTTGATCTCGTCTGCGGTAACAATTACTTTGAAGAATATAACAACCTCTACCTGAACTTTGGAGGAGTCTTTCAGGCGGAACCGGCCTGGTCTTCTTTGCGGCATGATCTTACAAATAATATTGCGCTGAAGGATATTGATTCAGACGGTGACCTGGATATTGTGTGCGGAAACAATGGCAGTAACACTATCTATTCAGGTTTAAGAGCTCCCGTCTATAAAGGTGACCCGCTCTTTCCGACCAATCACCTTCCCAACAACGGCGCCTTCTTAAAGTCTGTTGCGGTGGAACATATTGATTCTGTTTCCTGCCGTATACATTTTAATGCGATCGATGTCGAATCCGATTCGATCTGGATCGTAGTGGATTATCAGTTCGAGGGAGAACCTGGGTGGCATCCTTCCTCCATAAATGGTCAAACGGGGAAAGTCGGACCCTTCAGGACATCCCCGGGCGGAAAGAAGGATTCGCTCATCTGGGATACCTTTCTTGTCCCGTTTGACAGCCGCGACGTCATCCTGCGCCTGCGGACAATCTCTGTACCGAATCGCGTGAGCATCATACAGCATATTGCTTCTTATTTGATAGATGTTGGACCGATAGAACCTTTCCGGCCTGAAATCTCGACTTTGGCCGATTCACTCTCCTTCGAGACCATATCACTGGGCGATACTGCTTCAGTCGAGTTGGTTATCGGCAACTCGGGCAACAAACTGCTTTCAGTCAATCATATCGACCTGCCCTCTTCGGAAATGCGTCTTTCCAAGTCTGCCGTGTTCAATCTCCTGCCGGGTCAAAACGATACCATGTTGATATATGTGGAACCCCGTCTGGAACTTGATATATCCGGCGCGATCGAGATAACCAGCAATGATCCGCTCAAGCCGAATGTTTCCGTCCAGGTAACGACCGATATACGGAGCCTTGATTTCCAAACCAGATTATTGAATCCGATGAATGACGTACCCCTCGGAGAGGCATTGACGATAAACATGATACCTGGCCCGGAAGTAAATATAGAGAAGGGGTTCGTCTTCTATCGTCCTTCAGATTCCGGAGTTGCTTTTAATGACAGTGTCCCGATCTTGCTGCTCCCTGAAGGTGATTTTATGGCGGTGATACCTGGGAACGGTGTCACGGAAGCAGGTCTTGATTATTATATCCGTGTGGAAAACAGCGGGGTCTTCGCGTTCGATCCTCGAGGAGCCCCGGCAGATTCCGTCTTCCATCAGGCAGTTCAGCAACCTGATCAGATATCATCTGTTCCGGGACCGAACCGGAATTCGGATTTTCTTCAAGGGCGTGATATCAAAGTATCGGTCTCTCTTCCCGAAGGCACGTTTTTTGAGCAGGGAACGCTTTATTACCGCCCCGGTGGAGAGACAGAGTACCAGGAAGTGGAAATCCAGGTCGGTGAGCAGTTACCATTCGCTACTATTCCCGATACCGTGCCGGGTCCGAGGGGAATTGAATATTGGGTCAATGTCCGGACCTTTACCCGGACTCTGAGCGATCCTCCACTCACGCCGGAAATCAACCCCAAAAGCATCAGAGTAACAACGACGGAGCTTCGCGAGCCTTTGCTGCATCAAGGTGAACAGTTTCGCATGCTCTCCCTCCCCCTTGAGATCCAGCAACCACTTACCGGTGTGATCACAGATGATGTCGGCGGCCCGGATAACACGCAATGGCGGTTGTACGCTTATGAGAATAACAATAACACATATTCCGAACTACCCAATGATATCCTCTTTTCGTTTGAACAGGGCAGAGGATACTGGTTCATAACCCGTGAACCGCATCAGATCGATACCGACCCGGCTGAAGGTCTGTCGGCACCGACTGACAGCAGTTTTTCAATTCTACTTAATACCGGATATAATTTAACAGGTAATCCTTTCGCTTTTAATATCGCCTGGGATTCGATAATGGTGGACACGATTGGCGGAACCGTTCTTTCGATGGCAGAGGCGGAAATGGTCGCAGTGGAACCGCCTGTAGAATGGGTGCCTGGGACAGGTTATGACTACGACGTTGATATCCTTGAACCTTTTAATGGGTTTTGGGTGAAGAACCTGATGGATAAGGATATTGTTCTTCTTGTCCCGCCCCGGAAAGTTCCTGCTGAATTATCAGCCAATACCTCCAGCAATCTTCCTGATCCAAACACTGATGACGACGATTCATCCTGGATAATCAATATTCAGGCGCTCTCTCAAGATTCGAAGGACCTGGAAAACTATATCGGTGTTGATCCTGGAGCGTCAGATGGATGGGATACCCATGACCGGTCCGACGCGCCAATGCCTCCCGGGAATAATATATCTCTGTATTTTCCTCATAATTCCTGGCGAACACACAAAGGAAATTACAGTTCCGATATAAGAAGAGGATATCAGGAGTTCAGATCTGAAGAGTACTCGACCATGAAATCAGAATATAAATTTATCGGCCTTGATGAAGAAACAATCTGGGGACAACTATGGGATTTTGACGTGGCAAAGAACTTCCAGGGTGAAACCGGAAGTGACGAGGTATCTCTCAATTTCTTTGGAACTGGTGACATGCCTGAAGACACTGAGGTATTTCTTATCGATAAAGATCTCAATAGACTGGTCAAAATCGGAAATGAGATTTGTTGCTACAGGTTCCTGCTGGGAAACAGGAGATTTATCGATCAGGAGAGTGAATCACGCTTCATTCTTCTGGTCGGCACTGAAGATTTCATTGAAAACAACGATGACTTGTTGCCAAAGCCACCGACACGTACGACTCTCTGCCAGAATCATCCCAATCCATTTAACCCATCGACCGTTATAAGATACGAAGTGGCAAAGCCCCAATACGTAAGTCTGCGAATATACGATGTGAATGGGTCTCTGGTTAGAATATTATGTGATAGCCACAGGCAACCAGATCGTTATGAAATATCTTGGAACGGCGACAACGATAAAGGCAGGCAAGTCTCCTCCGGGATATATTTCTGCCGCCTCGTTGCCGGCGATTTTGCGCAGACGAAGAAGATGGTATTGTTGAGATAATTAGTACCTTTTAAGGAGCTGAAACCAAAAACCATCTAGTCAATTCCCCAACCGGTATCATCCCGATGAGAAAAGCCGGATCATCATCAGCTGACCCGGCTTTTTCAGCAATCGGATCGTCGTCACAGGGTTGAACGGGTTGGGATAGTTCTGGGCGGCCCAGGGCGATACCGGTGATGGCGGAGAGATATTGTCCTCCGAATAACCACTGTCCGGCGGAGAGATCCAGTAAAGGTCAGCCGATGAGGATTTGGCCACGATCCTGTAATGATGATAGTTGGGGTCGATGAGATCCCCGTCTGCCGTAGTCGAGTCAGTGAATGAATATGATTGCAGCTGATATGCTGCCACGGTACCGCGGAATTCCCAGGAGTAGGAGAGTTCCGAGACGGTGCTCCTGTATACGTCGTATGACCTCCCTCCAATAAACTGATCCACTCAAAATGTTAAAATTCTGGTAAAATACCGCCTTGGGAACGGAGGATTTTACCATGAAGAAGACAAGGTTCACCTAACAGTAGATCGCCTTTGCGCTTCGCCAGGCGGAGACCAGTTCCTGTATGATAACCCGGTATCTCTTTGATTTATTTGAATAAAAGTGGTGGGGTCCTGGGTTTTGGATTCTCCTCAGCAATATTATCCTCGAAGTCATAACATCACGTATCCCAATTCTACGTTTTCAGAATAGAACCAAAGATCTAACCGCCCCACAAGCCTGGGGTCCCCCTGGGGCTCAATAGGGTCGGGGCAGTGTGGCTTGGTGTGAGTGTCATTCAGAAACATCGTTCTTGGCTCAGCGAACTTTGCAGCCATTGTCGGATTACCCTTAGTCAGTTTTTTTTCGGTCACATCGTCGGCTTTGTTGTTGGCAAACCGGAGATTGTTTTCAGAACCGAACGGAGTTTATTACCACACTGAGATCACCTTAAAAGGATCATCTTCTTTGTGACAGTCTCGTGATTCGAAGCCCGCAGGGCTGCTCACTATTGGGCTAGAGAATTCATAGAACTCGGACATGAAGTATTTCTTCTTCCCTCTCATGAAGTCAGGCCATGTGTCCCAAAAAATAAAACAGACCGGACCGACGCGAAAGCAATCCTTGAAGCATTCAGAAACAAAGATATTAATACTGTTCCGAATCTGGGGGCTAAAAAATACTGTAAGACACCCCGGCGTAGAAGCTCCTGCCCGGACCACCTGGAATGGATGGAATTCTTCCCGAGTTCACGTCCGGATTTTGAATGTTTTCATCGAATACATTTTCGACAGTGAAGTTTACATTCAGCTTGTCGTAGTTCAGCCAGTAGCTAAAGTTGGTCACGTTCAGGTAATCCACTTCACCCCGTTCGCTAATAAATCGTTCCGACAGGCCGAGGTAGTGGTGCTGATACACGTTGTATCTGATGCCCAGGCTGAAGGTCAATTTGGGCACGAACGCGGCCAGCACATCGTCCGGCAGCACTTCATTTCCCTGCTCATTGTAGGCCAGGTTGGCCATGACCTTCATTTTCAAGAACGACCGCTGAAAATCCAACTCCGCTCCGTACCGTTCGTACCCGTCCACGTTTTGGTACTGTGGCTGCGAGGCGGATGCCTCCTGCACCCGGTCAATGGCATCGACAGTTTTGATAAAATAGCCGCTTAGAATCAAAATCTGATTCTGCGTCGCATGGGTGTAGGCCAAATCCATGGAACGGATGAGCTCGGCCTTCAGGTCCTTATTGCCTTCGATAACAAACGGAATCAGCAGTTCTTGCTGAGAAATAACCGGCGAGTTGAATCCCTCGGAGTATAACAGCTTGACTGAGTTGAATTCGTTTATTCCATAAATCAAAGAGGCCCTTGGCGACACGTGGGAGCCGGCCAGTTCATTGTTCACGTATCTCCCGCCGGCCACCGTCCTCAGCTTGCCGAACCTCCAGTCCAGCTGCAGGAACGAAGAAAATTCATTGACCGTAATATTCTCGGATTGAAGGGCGACGAAGATGTCCTCAGCATCCGTTTTTTGGTATTCCCCGGCTTTCCGTACTTCGTTTTCCAGCCCGAGCAGCATGCTGCCGTTCTCGGAGAATTTGTACCGCGTGCTGGCTCCGGCCGTGGCCCGGTAATTGTTGGAAAAAGGCCCGATGTATTGTTGTTTCCCCCGCTCGGCAGTAACGACATTGTTTGCCCCCATGGAACCCAGGAAATTTTCGATATCCAGCTCTAAAAAGAACGGATTGTAGTTGGCGAAAAACCTGGTTTCAAAACCGGATATATCCCGGCGGTAATCCAGATGGGCCAGGAATCCCTGGTAGGTCAGATCATTTTTTTGGAAAATCAGCGGCGCGCCGCCAAGCCCGTTGACAGTCTGTTTGAAGTAGTGACCCATCACGTTCAGACCCTTATAATTCAGCCCGCCCACGATATTAAAGTACTCTTCCCTTTTTTGAATGGTACCCGATGTCGGGAACGCTATGGTGTCACCGTCTGCCACCTGGCGGCCCGCACTGAACGGAAATACCAGCACCGTCTCATCATACTTCGCATCATATCCGTCCGACATGGACTGGTTGGACGCGCCGAGATAATAGTGGCCGCCATCGAACTTTCTCGAGTGCCGGGCGCTTACGTTCAGCAGGCCGTGGCTGCCGCCGGTCATCGCTACCTGCGTCCGGTCCACATCCTTTTTCAAAATCACATTTATCACACCGGCCGAAGCGTTCGTGCCGTAAGTGACCGCCCCCGGCCCCCGGATGATCTCGATCTTCTCGATCATCTCAATCGGCATGCCCAACAGGGGAATATCGCCGTGCGAAGACATCCAGTACGGCTCCCCCTCCAGCAGGAAGAACACCTTCTGGTTGAACGTCTCCGAAAGCCCTCTGATCATGATGGAGATCGTGCCTACCGGAGCGTCCTGAATCACTATACCCGGCACGTGGGCCAGAGCGTCCTTCAGGGTGCGCACCCCGAATGTTTTCATGTCTTCCATATTGATTGTGGACACGATCGCCGGGCTGTCTGTTATAGTTTCTTCCGACTGTGAAGCGATGGATATTTTGATATTCAACAACTCCTCAAGCGACATATCCACTATCTCTTCAGTATCCTCCGCTAATGCAACGCTCGCGCCGAGAACCACCGGCAGCATAACGGCCATCACAGCCACTAGTCGACCCAGACTCATGTGCTTTTTCATGACAATCCCTCCAAAGACTAAATGAAAACGACAAACAATGCCTGCCATTAACTAATTTATTATTCTCGAAATTCTTAACAACTTTGAACTGAAGTCAGCTCCCTGCAACTTCGCTTCCTCCAGATTGATGAGAATTTTTGGTTTACCGTCCTCATCATCAAACCCCACTACCAGGCCCGCTACGACATATGCCGGAACTCCGGTGTAGGTGCATATTTTTTTATCACGAGATATTTTGAGGATAGATTCGACGCTATTTTTCTTCAGCGGGCATACATACAGGACATCCACTCGGGTCTGGCCGATCGAATTGTTTATGTCCTTCGCCGTCAGGT
>JAFGCX010000003.1 GCA_016932415.1 Candidatus Krumholzibacteriota bacterium | reverse complement strand
TTCGGCGACAAGGTCAGGATAGACCAGCCGTCGGCGAACCGGATCTATGTCTATTCAGAAAAAGATTCATGGGTCGAGCTGGCCACGTTTATCTTCAACGATCTCGATGGCAGATTCGACACGGGGGTCGGGATAGATGACCGTGGCGGCGTCGAAGTGCTCATGTTTTTCCCCTTCGATAAGGAGCATTTTTTCGTCACGATCAAGACATACGCCGAGAAACCGCATCCGGAACTCGATTCGATATCGAATGTCATACCCGGGGCGAAGTGGATCGAAAGAGAGATCTTCGAGATGTTCGAAGTGAATTTCAAGGGGCATCCCGATCTCAGGCCGGTGCTTCGCTCGGATACGAGACCGGAGGATTTCTACCCCCACAAGAGGGAGAACAAGGACGAGCTTGAGATGTCCCGAATAAAGCATGAAGGTATAGAAAGATTCAACGAAGTGACTGGCAAGCCGCCCGAGGGCCAGAACCCGTAAGGATTTCCCGGCAGAGAGTGCCGTTTGGATAACGAGGTGAAATGAGATGGTAAAAAAGATCCCTATCGGCCCTTTCCATCCTATACTGGAAGAGCCCGAATTTTTCGAGCTTCACGTAGATGGCGAGCGAGTGGTCGATATTGATATGACGATCGGGTGGAGTCACCGCGGGATCGAGATACTTTCCGAGCACAAGACGTGGGACCAGGTCCCCTTCCTCGTCGAAAGGGTCTGCGGCATCTGCTCATGTTCCCATCCGTACGCTTACGTCAAGGCGGTCGAGGACCTGCTTCAGATCGAGGTCCCCGAACGCGCGCAGTATATAAGAGCGATCGTCGCTGAACTCGAAAGGCTTCACAGCCACCTGCTCTGGACCGGGCTGGCGGGGCACTTTATAGGATACAACACTGTCTTCATGTGGACCTGGAAATACAGGGAACCGGTCCTTGATATCCTCGAAGCGGTCACTGGAAACAGGAACCACTACGCAATGATGAGGATAGGGGGAGTCAGGCGCGAACTTCCCGTCGAAGAGATCGGGAATATCAGAAAAATGCTTGATGACCTCGAAGAGAAAAACAAGTTGCTTACCGGCGCGATCGTAGATGACCCGGTAATTCACGCGAGGACCGAGGGTGTCGGCATCCTTGGTACGAAGATGTGCAGGCTCTACGGGGCGCTCGGCCCCACCGCAAGGGCCGGCGGATATGATATCGACGCGAGAAGGGATCATCCGATCGACGCGTACGGAAAACTCGATTTCGACGTGATCGTCTGCAAGAACGGCGACGTTTACGACAAGGCGGTCGTCAGGCAGCTGGAGAACTTCGAAGCGATAAAGATAATAAGGCAGTCTCTCGACAGGCTCGAGGCGCTCGGTCCGGGAGAAATATGCACCGAGATCGGGGAAGTGCCCGCTGGCGAAGGGATAGGCGTTTATGAAGCTCCCCGGGGCGAGGTCCTTCACTATATCCGCTCCGACGGCGGGAACATGCCGATGAGGCACAAGATACGGGCCCCGAGCTTCAACAATATCCTGACGAACGAGTACAGCGTCGTCGGGGACACAGTTGCCGACGCGGGGCTTATCACCGCGGCGGTCGATCCCTGTTATTCCTGCACGGAACGTGTTGGAAGGATCGACATGAAGAGCGGGGAGAGGATGATGCTCAGCGAGGGAGATCTCATAAGGATGTCCCAGGAGAAAACGGAAGAGATCAGAAAAATGATGACAGGCAGGTAATTTTACTGACCGGCTGTATTGCGGAGAATAACAATATGCATGAACTTTTACAGATTATCGTAGTCGCGGGAGCAATTGGATTGATACCACTCTTCATTCCAAGGAAGGGAAGCGTCATAGCGGGTATAATCACTCTCCTGGCATCGATATGGCTTTTTGTCCAGGCGTACCGTTTTCTCGGAGCCGGAGAGGTAGCCTACAACGTCGCCCTTTTCGATCTGGGTGGACAGATCCCGATCGATTTCGCGCTGAGGCTTACGGCCTTCAGTTCCTTCATCCTCGTCTTTATCAGCCTCTTCGGGGTCCTGATTACCCTTTATTCCCTGGGATATCTCAGGGGGAGCGACCGGGGTAGCATCTACTATTCGTATATATTGTGGACCCTCGCCGCGGCATCGGGCGCGGTCCTGGCCGACAACCTTCTTATCATGCTTATCTTCTGGGAGATGCTTACCGCTATCCTCTTCTTCCTCATCAATATGGGAGGGAAAGGGCATGAAAAGGCGGCGGCGAAGGCATTCACCCTTCTCGGATTCACCGACGCGTCGATGCTTCTCGGGATAATTCTGATATGGGTGAGATACGGCACCGTCTCGATATCGAGGCTTTCGGCGATGCCGATCGAGACCACGGCCCCCGTGATGATAATCGCCTTTATATGCATGTTTGCGGGCGCCATCGCTAAAACGGGAGGAATGCCTTTTCATTCCTGGATACCGGAGATGGCAAAACCGACGCCCGCTTTGACGATCGCTTTTCTCCCGGCATCTCTCGACAAGCTGCTCGGCATATATCTCCTCGGGATGCTTACCTTCAGGATATTCGATATCTCGGCGGGGTCGCCCCTTTCGATCATGATGATGATAGTCGGAGCCGGAACGCTGATCTTCGCCGTTCTGATGGCGCTGGTCCAGCATGATCTTAAAAAACTGCTGTCGTTCCATGCCGTCAGCCAGGTAGGATATATGGTCCTCGGCGTGGGAAGCTGCATCCCGGTCGCGATGGCCGGGGGGCTTTTTCACATGGTCAACAACGCGATATACAAGAGCGGCCTTTTCCTCGGCGCCGGAGCTGTAGAGAAACAGACTGGGACGACCGACCTCGAAAAGCTAGGAGGACTCGCAAGGCTGATGCCGGTCACCTTTATCACAATGGTAATAACGGCTTTTTCGATCTCCGGAGTGCCGCCCTTCAACGGGTTCGTCTCCAAATGGCTTGTGTACCAGGGGATGCTTGAAGGGCACACGGGGTACCACATGGTATTCCTCATCATAGCGATATTCGGAAGCGCCCTTACGCTGGCCTCATTCATAAAGGTGCTTCATTCAATATTCCTCGGAAGAAGATCCGAGAAGTTCGACCACGTCCGGGAAGTCGGTTTCACGATGCAGCTGCCGATGATATTTCTCGCTGTCCTCTGCGTCGCGTTCGGCATTTTCGCCAGATATCCCCTTGAAAGATTTATAATGCCGGTACTTACGCAATCGGGCATCGGTATTGACGGAAGCAGCGTGGTGATCGGGGACGGCGGCGGATTCTGGAACCCGACACTCGCGACAGTTCTGATGCTTCTCGGGCTCGTCGTCGGATTTATCATCTACGCTCTGGCAGGGGTCAGAAAGAAGATCCGGGTAGATGAAAATCCATGGGTCGGCGGAAATATCATGGATAACGACGAAATGGCGATACCGGGAACGCATTTTTATAAAACCGTGACAGACGACATGAATCCTTTCTTTTCGGGCGGATTCAGGGACGGAGACAGCGGAGCCTTTGATGTGTTCAATATATTCGGGAAGCTTGGCGACGTTCTTGTTCAGTTTTTGAGAAAGATGCATGACGGCATCCTTTCGACATATCTTTCGTGGGCAGTGATAGGACTCGGAGTCCTTGCGTTTATTTTAATGTTCAAGTGGTAACAAGAAGATAAGGGAGAGGCAGAAGAATGGAGACATTTCTCCTTGTATTGACGATTTTCATGATCATCGGTTCGGTAATAGCGATAGAGACGAAGAACCTGCTGTCCTCGGTAATATCCGTAGGTATAGTCGGATTCAGCCTCGGAATCGTCTTTCTTATGCTGGGAGCCCCCGATATAGCTATCACGCAGGTGGTGGTGGAGATATTGATCCTTGTGATACTTATCCGGGCTACGATATCGACCGATAACACATCGATAGAGAGACACCGGGATACTCTTCCGATGGTCGTGAGTCTTATCTTCTTCGGACTTTTCCTGCTCTTTTCATATTTTGCCGTCCACGACCTGCCGGTTTTCGGCCATCCTGTGATGAAGGTCTCGAGCAGGTACCTGGAAACGGGGATCAGGGATACCGGGGCGACCAATATCGTTACCGCCGTACTTCTTGATTTCAGGGCGTACGATACGATCGGTGAAGCTACCGTTCTTTTTGTTTCGATAGTCGGCGCTTTCGTCATCCTGAGAAGGCAGGGGCGGAAGGGCAGGAGCGAGGAAGATACCGAGAAGGTAGGTATTCTCGAGGATGAGGACATAAAAAAGAATTTCGAGGGTTTTTAAAAGGTGAGCAATGGATAAAATTGAAAAGATGATTCATGACAAGGATCACGGGATGACGTCGATCGT
>JAFGCX010000002.1 GCA_016932415.1 Candidatus Krumholzibacteriota bacterium | reverse complement strand
GGATTTGAACCCCGGACACGCGGATTATGATTCCGCTGCTCTAACCAACTGAGCTACACCGCCACACTCAGGGAATAGTATAAAAAAAACGGGGGTTGTCAAGTGGTTTCTACAATCCGCTTGCCTGTATAAGTCATGTCTGTTATAGATACTTGGAAGTCCGAGAAAAGAGATGAAGATGAAACTGTATACTGAAAAGGATTCTTCCCCTTCAATCCTGCGAAATAAAAGGGTAGTCGTAATGGGGTATGGCAACCAGGGCCGTCCGCAGGCCCTCAATCTGCGCGACAGTGGCGTTGACGTTGTCGTTTCGGCAAGGGAAGGGAGAGGTGGCTGGAGAAAAGCTCTCGATGACGGTTTTTCTCCGGTTGGTCTCGAAGAGGGGGCGCGGGTCGCCGATATCCTCATGTTCCTTCTCCCGGACGAGCTGCAGGGTAAGATATACGGGGAATTGATCGCCGGAAATATCAGCGAGGGCGCTACGATATCATTCGCTCATGGATTCGCCGTCGCCTTTGGAGAGATAGGACCGGGAAACTTCGATCTGGTCCTCGTCGCGCCCAAGGGACAGGGCGAAAGATTGAGAAAAGCATACCTGCAGGGCTCGGGAGTGGCCTGCCTGGTCGGTGTGGCCAATGATGTGTCGGGAGAGGCTCAGGCAAGAGCCCTGGCAATCGCGTCGGCCCTTGGCTGTCTCAGGGTAGGTGGATTTCAGACGTCGTTCCGGGAGGAAGCGGTAAGCGATATCTTCGGGGAGCAGGCAGTCCTTTGCGGTGGAGTCACCGGTCTGGTAAAGGCGGCGTACGATCTTCTGATACGGCGCGGATTCAGCCCTGAGGTCGCCTATTTCGAGTGTTTCGAGGAACTCAAGATCATAGTCGACCTCTTTTCAGAGAGAGGTTTCGCCGGGATGAGGGAAGTGATAAGCGGAACAGCGGCGTACGGAGGTCTGAAGTACGGTGAGAAGTTGATTTCTGACGAGGTCGTATCATCGATGGAAGAATTGTTCGAGATGATAGAGAAGGGTGAGTTTGCCAGGGACTGGCTTGAGAAATCATCCCGGCACCCCGAAGCGCTGGAAGATCTGCGTCGTAAAGAGGCGGAACTGTTAATAGAAAAGACGGGAAAGACGGTAAGAAGACTTTATGGAAGTGGTGACTGATCGATAATAAGGATGGTGCGCAGAATGAATAGAATCGCAGGCAGGAAGGTTTTAGCCGCGTTGGCCCTGGCGATGGTGATCGGCGCGGGCTGCTCGGAAAAATCAGACGAGAAGAAAATGGCCGGAGATGATTTCCGCATCCCTGATTCGCTTCTGGCTCCTATAGCGGGATATAATCTTGTCAGGGATGATTATCATCCCATAAGAGGCGGTGTGATGGCAAACAACGATATCGAACTGCAGTATCCGGCATCCGAGATCGGCCGCTATATAGCCGTCAGGAATTTCGGGCTCGTTCAGACTGCTTATGATATCGCGCGTGAAAGGATCGGCCGTCCAGCGAAAGGCCGCATCGTGGTTGTTGGCGCGAAGGATATGTCGGAATATAAATTCCTAACCCGGAAAGAGTGGTGGTACTACGGAGTAATGCAGGGTGACACTCTGTATCTAGAGCCTCTCGACGTGATGCTGAAGCGATATGATTTTGTCACGAAGAGAACGTTCGCGGAAATAGCGATCCTGCAGAAGATATCTCAAATGGCGCTGAAGAATATATCGGCTGGAAGACTGCCGCTCTGGATGAGGGAAGGAACTGCTTCCACCATCGCCAACGAGAGGCCGATCCTCCAGTTGCAGGCTTTCGAGTTCAATAAACAGATGCTCGGGTTCAATCCTACGGTAGATAAACTGGAGGACTATCTCGAGATCGCCGATGACAAGGCGATAACGCGGATCTCTTTTTTCATCGCCTACACGATGGTAGAAAACCTTCTGAAGAGTCATTCGTTCGAAGATATTGTATCATTCGCGGCCAGGCTGGGACGGGGAGAGAGTCTCGATGAAGCTTCAGAGGGGGTCTTTGGAATCGATTACGAAGCGTTGGTGGAAAAGGTCAGGCTGAAAAAGGATTTCACCTACTATATAGGCGAACTTCCCGAGGGGATGATGGTCGACAGGAAAGATAAAAATGAACACAGGTGATGAAAAGGAGATCAGGGTAAGATTCGCTCCCAGCCCGACCGGCCATCTTCACGTCGGCGGCGCGAGGACAGCTCTATATAACTGGTTGTACGCGAGAAAGACCGGTGGGAAGTTCGTGCTGAGGATCGAGGATACGGACGCTTTGCGTTCGACGGAGGAATCGTATGAGGGGATACTGAGAGGGTTGAAATGGCTCGGACTCTACTGGGACGAAGGCCCCGATATCGGCGGTGAATTCGGTCCCTACCTTCAATCGGCGCGGGGGGTATTCTATCATTCGGACGCCCGAAAGCTATATGAAAACGGTATGGCGTATTATTGCTTCTGTACGCCTGGAGAACTCGAGGAAAAGAAGAAAGAAGCCGCGATAAGGAAGCTCGACACGAAATATGATCGAAAATGCAGGAGTATCTCACCTGACGAAGCTGCCTCCAGGATAGAGAAGGGTGAAAGTCATGTCACAAGGTTCAAAATGCCGGATGAAGGCAATGTTATCTTCAGGGATGTAGTGAGGGGAGAGTTCGAGTTCTCAAATTCCGACCTCGATGATTTTATTCTTATAAGGTCGGACGGAAAGCCGACGTATAATTTCGCAGTCGTGGTAGATGACGCGAGGATGAAGATATCACATGTGATCAGGGGCGATGATCATATTTCGAACACGCCTAGGCAGGTACACTTATATAAAGCCCTCGGTTACAGGTTGCCCGTATTTGCCCATCTTCCGATGATTCTTGGCGAGGACAAGACAAGGCTCAGCAAGAGGCATGGAGCTACTTCGATAGATTTCTACAGTGAAAAACATTATCTTCCCGACGCGATGAACAACTATCTCGCCCTTCTGGGATGGTCTTTCGACGGAAAACGGGAATTGTTTGAAAGAAAATCACTCGTTAAGGCTTTCTCCCTTAAAAAAGTATCGAAAAACCCGGCTATATTCGACAATTCGAGAATGGAATACATCAATTCAGAACATTTCAAGAAGATGCCTCTTGTACAGAAGGCGGTTCTGGCCTACAGAGCGCTGGAAGAGGAAAAGGTGCTTCCACCCGCTTTTAACGTGGACCTGACAAAACCGGTAGAGCTTGAACTCGTTCCGGGCACTGAACCTCTTACGACCGGGATCTCGGATGAGGAGAAGGTCTTTGACAAGAAAGAATTCCAGAGATTGTTGCTGATAATCAAGGTTTTCGGGAACAGGTTAAAACTCCTCAAGGATATACCGGGGATGTTGAGGTATTTTTATCAGGATGAATTCAGCATCGATGAAAATGCCGTCGGGAAATACCTCAATGGCGAAGAAACAGGAAAGAGGCTGGCGCTTCTTGCCGATGAACTGGAAAATCTGAAGTATTTCGACCTCAACGCGGTGGAGGAGACTATCAGGTCGCTCGCCGACAGGCTGGAAATAGAGGCTGGAGATATCATTCATCCATGCCGCGTAGCCCTTACCGGGCAGGCGGTTTCTCCTGATATTTTCTGGGTAATACTCTTTCTGGGCAAGAAAAAAGCGTGTGAAAGGCTCAGGAAGGTATCTGGCAAAACACGGTAAAGTTTTTTCAGAAAGTCTATTGCTTTTCTTTTTCGAATAATGTAAGTTACCCCATATTCTTGGAGAGTCGTCCAACGGTAGGACAGCTGACTCTGGATCAGCCGATGGGGGTTCGAGTCCTCCCTCTCCAGCCAGATATTTCTGGCCCCTTAGTCTAGTGGTCAGGACGCATGGTTCTCAGCCATGAATCAGGGGTTCGACTCCCCTAGGGGCTACCAGATAAATTTGACCCGGAATAGAGGTTCTCTTCCGGGTCTTTTTCTGGCCGGCAAAACGCTGTATTTCGCGCGGGGATCTTTGAGCGGCAGACCGCCGCCTGATCAGAACGGGCTTCAGCCAAACGATCCACACCCTCCGCCTGACTGGCTACCGGATGGATTTCCACCGGCGCTGGAGCCTCCGGAGAAAGCGGAAAAGAGTTTCTCTATTCTGCCCGATCCACAGGAGGGGCAATTTACACTCGTCCTGTCCGAGATCACGAGTTCCTCGAATTCTTTCTCACAATCGGAGCATTTATATTCAAATATCGGCATTCTTTTCTCCCGGGTCTTCAGTTCTGCTTTTGTCATTTACCGCTGGTTTTTTCTCTTCATGCCGGTCCCCGGCATCGCATACTTCACCCATTCAGGTCGGAACTCCGATTTTCGGCAGGATGAACTTCATTACAAGGATCCAGGCCGCGAAAAAGAGCAATATTCCCAACAGGTCGTTCATTTCAGCTTCTCCAGTATTTCTTGAGTATCTTCGCTTCGGAAGAAAGTTCATCTTCAAGAGAGCGGCAGATAATGTTGCATACTTCCCGTGGCATATCGTTTTTCAGACTATAGTAAATCTTTTTATTCTCTCTTCTGTAATCGACAAGTTCCTCAGTCCTTAGTATACGCAGATGTTTCGAGACGTTCGCCTGGCTGAATCCTGTCGAATCGACCAGTTCAGTTACGTTCATCTCCCTGTCGCAGAGCTTCTGCATTATCGAAAGGCGCGAAGGTTCGGCCATCGCCTTCAACCGACGGGCGATCCTTGTAAATGGTAATGCCTTCCTCTTATTTGAATCCGCTGCTTTCATAGTATACATATATACGCATATAAGCATATGAAGTCAAGTTAGAAGTTCTATATTTTTATTTTTTTCCAGCTGCCCTCGTAAAACTTCCAGGCCATGAATGAGGCAAAACACAGGACATAGATATAGAGGCTGCTCCAGGCTGCGAGCAATCCGCCGCGCAGTAGCGACACGGCGATCCATGACCCCGGTATCATTATTGCCCAGACGCATATCGTCTCCGAGATCATCACGTAGACCGTACATCCCACTCCCTGCAAGGTCCTCGACAGAACTATACCGACGCCATCAATGAACTGCATCGCTCCGAGTATCTGGAACGGGACTACTCCCTTTTCGACAGTTTCTCTCGAATTGCTGAAGATGCCCATTATCTGGCGGGGAAAGAACATGAATAGCGTGCCGATGATCCCCATTACGACAGCACCGGTTCCGGCGGAGTACCATCCGTACCTGACGGCCTCTTTTGAGTCGCCGCCGCCGAGGCTTTTTCCGACGAGCGTTGCCGAGGCTGTGCCAACTGCCATTCCAAGCATGAATGACAGATTGAACGCTTTGAAGATGATATTGCTTATCGCCAGTTCGCTTACTCCGATCTGTCCGATGAAACTGAGGAAGACTATGAATCCCAGGACCGAGAAACTCTGGACAGCCCTTGGAGCGGATATCCTGACTATCTGTCCCATAAGTTCAGGTGAGAGAATCCTGAGGAATCTCACCCGGGGCATATTTCGGAGGATTCGGAAATGAACAAAGAGCAGATATATCACCAGTCCGATCAATGTTGATATTACGGAGGCGATCGCCGCCCCCCTGACCTCAAGCCTCGGCATGAGACAATGTCCGAAGATAAGGCAGTAGTTAAGAAATATATTCAGAAGGTTGATTATGACAGAGACGATCATATCGATCCTGACCCGCCCCAGCCCGATGACGAACCCTTTCAGCGTGAATATCACTATCATCGCGAACATTCCGGTGAACCTTATCGAAAGGTATGGAGTCCCGATAGAGATGACGTCTGCATCGTCTGATATTACCGAGAATATCCATCCGGAGAGATTATGGCCCGCGATCGATATCAGAGCGCCGGCTCCCAGAGCGAGCAGAATAGAGTTGTACGCGATCCGGGGGAATTCTTCCGTCCTCTCTTCGCCCACGCGCCTGGCAGTGATCGCCTGCGTCCCGATATTCAGAGAACCGAAGATAAGGACCATGACCAGAGTGAAGAAAGATGCCAGGCCGACCGCGGCAAGCTGCACTACTCCAAGCCTTCCGACCATGGCAGTATCGACCATATTAAGAACGGTGTGAGAGACCATTCCGATCATGACCGGAATCGACATGCTGATTATTTCTCTGATCATTCTCGTATTAATTGAGGTCATTACTTGTATTCGAATCATTTCCCGCCTGGACGGTCCTGCCGAATATCCTCAGTACCGCGGCCATGGACAGGATCGACAGGGCCAGCGATAGCAGGACAGGTACTCCCAGCGCCACGGGCAGGTATCCCCCGACAAGAGCGATCGCGCCAACGGTAAGGGCGTATGGAAGCTGGGTCCGCACATGATCTATATGATCTGCCCCCGAAGCCATCGAAGACATTATTGTAGTATCGGAGATGGGAGAGCAATGATCACCGAATACAGCTCCTGACAGTATCGCGGCGATCGACGCCAGAAGTATTGGTTCTGTCGAGGCAGCGTCCAGTCCGGACGCACTGGCTGTTCCGTACACCAGAGGAATCACGATTGGCGTAAGGATCGACATCGTGCCCCAGGATGTCCCGGTCGAAAAAGAGATACCCATCGCAAGCAGAAAGATGATCATCGGAAGAAAATCGGGGGAAAGGAAACTCGCCAGGTGATGGACGAGATAGTCGGCGGTATGAAGCTCGACACAGACGCTACCGATGCACCATGCCAGTATGAGGATGATGAAAGCCATTACCATCGATTTGATGCCGTCTACCCAGGCGGAGACGGTTTCTGTCAGGGAGAGAAGCCTCTGGCTCAGAGCCATTGCCGCCGCTATGATACAACCTGTAAATGAACTCCAAAGGATCGCCACAAACGAGTTCGATTCCTTGAGCATTTCCAGGATCGTGTACGAATCCACTCCGGAACTCCTGAGAGAATCGCGGCCTGTGATAAGCAGGCCTATGAACGTAACGATTATAACTGCCGAAATGGGGATTATACCGTTTACGATCCTTGGAGTTACTCCGTCGGCAAGCGCTATCTTCTCCGAATCGATGGAGGAAAGGGGGACTGCGCTGTCGCTGTTGACTTTTCCCGTCGTTCTGGCTCTTCGTTCAGCCTTCAGCATCAGTGAATAATCCCTTCCAGAGAGTATGATGAATAGCACGAAGAGTATCGCGAGGATAGGATAGATGCTGTATGGCAGAGAGGAGACGAAAGTGGCAAGAGGGTTTCGGTCGATCTGCATCGCGGTGAATGACTGGTTGATAAGCGATATCTGGAAACCTATCCAGCTGGTGATGACCGCTAGTGAGGTTATCGGTGCGGCTGTCGAGTCGACTATATATGAGAGTTTTTCGCGCGATATCCGCAGCCTGTCAGTCAGAGGCCGGGTCGAGTTACCAACGATAAGAGTGTTCGTGTAGTCATCAAAAAATATTATCACGCCCATCAGCCATACGGTCAGCTGGCCGCGTCTTGGGTTCGTGGCCAGTTTCGATATAGTCCGTACTATTCCCTGCATCCCGCCCATCCGCGAGGTTATGCCTACCATGCCTCCAAGAAGCAGAGTAAAGATCACTATCGACATGTGATCGATCCCCTCGGCTGTGCCGGCGAGAGTATTTATAACATAATGATCAACAATCCTCATGATCGACCCTATCGGATGATAGCCGGTGAATACAAGCGACCCGAGCCAGACCCCTGATAAAAGGGCGATGACGACCTGTTTGAATACCAGGGCGAAGACTATCGCGATGATCGGGGGAAGAATGGCGAGAAGGCCGCTAATCGATCTGAAGTATCCCGTTATTTCGCTGTCCCCACTGACAAGCCTCACTTGTTTTATCCCCGCTTTTTCAAAGGCGAGTATGATTCCCGCGTAAGAGAGGCTGTCTATCTTTACATTTTCGATGAAGGCTTCATCGATGAAAAGAGCAGCAGTGCCGTCATCCGAATCGAGCGAATTCAGGAGGTCTTCGGAGGGATGCCATTTCCATGGAATACCTTTCAGAACGACAGCATCGATGTCTCTCCCCGACTGTTCTCTGGAGAAGACCCGGGGAGAAGCGACAATGATCGTGGAGATCATCAGGATCAGGACAACCGTGCATATCGACAGACGCCTACGTGCTTTTAAATCAGGATGGATCTTCATTCTTTTGGATATCCCTTTCAGTCTTCTTTTTCTATACTGATCTCGAGGTCTCTGTTCATGAATTTTGCCGCAGCTTTGATATGTCCCCATGAAGAAACTTTGTTATACCTTTGGAAAATATCCTCCTCACCGGTATGCTCGGCAAGGATTCTCATCGATGCTATATCGGCGGAAAGCATATCGTCCGCGCAGACGTAACCGATATCGCCAGTGACTACGGGGCCCGCGTCTGCCATGCAGTCGCATAGCTGAGTGATCTCCCGCATAATATTGATCGCCAGGACTTTCTTATATTCTCGGTGAGCCGTTACGGCCGCGTCAGAGAGAAGATTGTCGAAAAGATCCTTCACCGGGGAGAGACATGATTGAGGACAGGAAATAATACAGTTGCTGCATCCTGAACACCAGGTCGCGTCGAACCATGGCCGTGAATCGTCGATCCTGATATTTTCCGTCGGGCAGTTTTCAGCGCAGTTCCCGCATCCGGTGCAGCCGCTCGTGTAAACCGGTTCTCCTCCACCATGAATATCCCCTTTCGTACTTTTTGACATGCAGCCCATCCCGACATTCTTTATCGCGCCACCGGCTCCAGAGCAGATATGTCCTTTGAAGTGTGTAAGCAGAATAACGCCGTCAGCGTCAAGAGGGATCGAAGCGGCCTGGTACCTGCCAAGGGATCCTGTGAGGTTTCTGCTTTCATCCGAAATGATCACAGGCACTCCCAGTAATTTCTCCGAGTATCCATGTGTGGCGGCGGCTTCCATATATCCCGCGACGCTGTTTCTCGGGCTTGAATAGACGACAGGTGTGTCAAAGAGGACGGGCTTTAATCCAGAGGCGACGAGAAGGTTTGTTATCTCTTGCGCGAACGCCGCTTTTATATAGTGACGGTTACCGGGTTCTCCCATATGGAGCTTGACCGCAACGGCTGCCTGTTCCCGAAAAGTTTCTTTTATCCGGTTCCTGAGAAAACGGAAAAGAGGCTTTTCTTTCTTAAAAAATCGAGTCTGGTTTTTCATTTTGTTTTTGTCTTGAAATATTCCGGGCCGACAAATTGATTTTCGAAGACTATATCAGTGGAAAACCAGCATGTCAATTCGTGCGAAGGATGAAAGAAAAATATTTATTATTTGCGTTTGATGATAAATATTTCTTGACACTTTTTTTTGTAAGTGAATATGATGTCCCTATCATATGTTTGCTTTCATTATTTTTACATCAGTTGTCTAATAGTTGAAACGTGAAAGCTAAAATGTTCGATGGCGGGCTTTCAACTTTTTCAAAGGGGTGGGCAAGATGGCTACAAAGGCTAAAGCCAAAAAGAAAGCCAAAACCAAAG
>JAFGCX010000001.1 GCA_016932415.1 Candidatus Krumholzibacteriota bacterium | reverse complement strand
TCAACCGATCCGTCTAACTCATTGATAATAATGGTGCCGGAGGAGGGAATCGAACCCTCATGGTACCAAGTACCGGGGGATTTTGAGTCCCCTGCGTCTACCAATTTCACCACTCCGGCACACGCGGAAAAATATTTTGAATCGGATGATATGTCAAGGGTTATCTCCCAGGCTATCGCCGCCGCGGGAAGACATTGAAATATTTTGTTCTTGACGCGGATGTATAATTTGATAATATCTATCCAGTTGGGGTTGTAGCTCAGCTGGGAGAGCACTTGTCTGGCAGACAAGAGGTCACGGGTTCGATCCCCGTCAACTCCACTTTTTTTATATTCGGCATCGATGCCAACGCAAGCTGGAATGTCGAAATCAGATCGAGGATGCGTGAAAGCCATGGAAGATACCACTAGCCCCGGGGCACTTTGCATCTTTGAAGACGACCGCTACCTCAATTTATTCCCACTCTCACTGAATAAACCGGTTTTTGAACTTATGATAGGGACAAGTCCCATCTGGGAAAGGATATCGGGAGAGGTTATCTCCGAGCGCTTGAATCTGATCTGCAGGCCCTATCTGGAGGACACCCTGAACGAGACGCTCAAGGCGAGATTTCCCGAACGGGAGATACGGGTAAACAGTATAGATGAGGGAAAGATCCTCTTTATAAACGGAAGACTGCTTGCTTACGAGGATGAACTCGAACTCCTCAGGGGAGAACTGGAAGACGACACTGTTATAGATAAGAACGGTATTCCGGTAATCGCCTCATTCGAGGGCGATAAGGCTTCCTCGTTTTTAAAATTCCTTAAGGACCCGATCGAGGACGGCGAAGTCGAAAAGGTATTTGAAAAACTCAATGAGCTGAAGAAGGAAAAGGAAGACAAGGACCTGCCTGGAATCGAAGAGCAGATGGAACTGAAAGAAGCCGGACTGGCTGCCTGGGTAAAAGCGAACGGGGCGAAAAGGAAAAAGACCGGGTTGAAGCTGATTTCGTTCTACTGGCAGTTTATCGCGGAGAACAGCCAGTGTCTCCTTGATGATTTTCAGAAATTTCCGATGCGTGGAGCTGCCCCTGAATCCGAGCTTTTTAAAGGGGTAAATCTTATAAATGAGGATGATATAGTCATAGGAGCGGGAGTTGAAGTAAGGTCCGGCGCCGTACTCGATGCTACAAAAGGACCTGTCATGATCGCTGATGGAGTCAAGATCGAACCGAACGCGATAATCGAGGGCCCGTGCTATATAGGCGAAGGAACGATTATCAGGGGTGGAGCAAGGGTAGGCAAGGGGAGTTCCATAGGGACCCAGTGCAGGATCGGTGGAGAGGTTGGCGAGTCGATAATATCTTCCTATACTAACAAACAACACGAAGGGTTTCTGGGGCATTCCTACATCGGTTCATGGGTCAATATTGGTGCGGGAGCGTGTAACAGTGACCTGAAAAATAATTACGGAAAGATAAGGACATGGAGTTCGGGCAGGATCAGGGAGACCGGAAGGAGATTTCTCGGGTTGATCGCCGGAGACCACACGAAGATAGCGATCAACACCAGAGTCAACACGGGATCTGTCGTCGGTTTCTGCGCGAACGTTCTTGCGATAGGGTTCCTCCCTAAATTCACTCCAAGTTTCACATGGAGCAGCGAACCCGAATTCGAACCATATTCGCTGGACAAGGCTGTAAAAACTGCGGAAATAATGATGGATAGAAGAAATATTGAATTAACAACGGCTGGAGCGGAACTTTTCAAGATTCTGAACAGATTCTGCCGGCAGGCTGGATTCAACGCCTGATTCCTCCGCGAGTGATGAAGACAGTTATAATCGGAGAAAAACTCAATAGCAGCAACAGAAAGATCAGGGATATCTTCGAGTCGAGAGACGAGGACTCTCTTCTTCTGTCGGCCGGCGGGCAACTCGGCGGGGGAGCGGATTATATCGATATTAACAGTTCGATGCTGATGGAAGGTGAAAAGGAAGCTCTTTTCTGGGCGGGGGACGCGATACTCGAAAGGTATGATACGAAGCTCTCGATCGACAGTCCGAATCTGGCGCTTCTTACCGAGGCGGCTGAAAGATACGGTGAAAGATCGATCATCAATTCCCTTACCTGTGATGACGATATACTGGCTCAGGCCCTCCCTGTGTTACGCGCGTCGGGCTCATCATTTATCCTTCTTATGAAAAACCGGAAAGGGATCCCTTCGGATGCAGAGGGCAGGATATCACTCGCACGGATGGCCCTTAAGATGATCGAGAAGATGGATATCCCAGATAATCGGGTAATGCTTGATCCGGTCTTTACGCCGGTCGCTACCGGGCTTGCCGGGAGTTCAGTCACCCTTGCGACACTCGAAAAACTCTCGATCGAGCTGCCTTCTTTCGGGAGGGTAGGAGGATTATCCAATATATCTTATGGACTTCCGATGCGCAGGCTCCTGAACAGGACCTTCCTGGCGATGGCTGTCGCAAAGGGCATTACAGCTTTGATATGCGATCCCACAGATAAAAAGCTTATGGGAATACTGAAAAGCGCTGAGGCGATCGCGGGATCCGACAAGGGATGCAGGGAATATCTTCGATATTACAGGGCAAGCAAAGAGTGATCTCTTCGTTGCAACAAATCGGGAAGCAGTTCATTTTGCGGATGAATAGCGATCCCGACATTCGATCCGAAGCTGACGCGATCATATAACCCCATTATACATATGAAGTTAAAAAGGCATGCCATTCGATCCTGAAATGGCATAACTCTTGAACTTGCAGGAAACTGCACGCGGAAAGTTCCCTGCGGGTCCGTGGATTGTCCTTGATGTGTTTCTCATCCTCACGTGTTGCAGATTATCACATTAAAGGGTACACGTTCTCCGGCGGGGAACTTTACTTTTTCATCTGTTCCCGCCAGGGCCTCACCAAGATCGCCTGATCATGGCATAAAAATAAAATTACGATTTAGTAATTTTTCTTTTGACAACAAGTTGCCCCTGTGATAGAAGATATAACAAGGTGGAAGGTAGATGTCTTTCCATGTTGTCGGCTCGATTGTGGGACATTCGTTTCTATGAGGGAGAAACAAAATGACTAAGGCAGATCTTGTCGAGGAAATAGCAAAGGATACAGGGCTAAGCAAAAAGGACACTAGCGTCGTCGTTAATCTTATAATAGAAAATGTCTGTAAAGCCCTGGCTGAGGGTGACAAGGTGGAACTGCGGGGTTTTGGCAGTTTCAAGGTCAAAAGCCGTAACCCGAGAAAAGCAAGGAATCCGCGTACCGGCTCGTCCGTGGATGTCCCGGCCAAGCTTGTCCCGTTTTTCAAGGCTTCAAATGAGTTGAAGGTCAGGGTCAACGGATAGGCTCGAAAGGAAAATGAAACAGTTTTTCATGTAAAATCCGTTTGCAATTTGTGAACGGATTTTTATATTAGGATAACTAAGATCCCGATATTGGCCGTTTAATGGATTGGATGCAATATGCCAAGTGGTAAGAAGAGAAAAAGAAAGAAAATAGCCACTCATAAGAGGAAGAAAAGACTTCGCAAGGATCGTCATAAGAAAAAGAAACGCTAGGCGAATAAACGGAGTGCAGTGATGTATTCCGCAGATTCTTTTCTTTTTTAGAGTTGAAATGCTCCATGATCGATCAGGAACCAAAAAGTCAGGGTTATCTGAATGAGTGTCAAAGACAGAAGGAAAGCGCCGCGCGTCGATATTGACCTTCCGGTCGTAATCGAAGGGTCAGAGGGCGAAGTCAGCGGCAGAACGCTGAATATCAGTTCCAATGGCGTCTATTTCGAGATACCTCATTATATGGAACTGATGACGAGAGTTCGCATGGGGCTTGCTATTCCTGCCGCGGGAGACGACGGGAAAGGGGAGAGTATCGTTTCGTTCGATGGCGTCGTCGTGCGTATCGAACCGGAAAATGAGGCTCCTCAGCCTGTGAAATACAGGATCGCCGTCTTTTTCACCGCTATCCCTGAATCATCGAGAGATATACTGGCAACATATATCAACAGGACTCTGAAATGACCTCCCGCTAGTGGTTCTCACTCAAAAATACGAATTCCGTAAAGCTTTCCCGGATTCATCCGAATAACTGTACGTCTTCGAAATGTTCAGTTAAATCGGGTGGAGCGAGTTGGAAGTAATATTTTTATATAACAGGCTTCTGGATATCTGCGGCAGACAGCTCAGAGCACTGAAAGAGAAGAACTACGATCTTATGGAAAACCTCACTGCCGAACGTGAAACTCTTACGGCGCAGATATGTTCAATACTCGACCTGCAGGATGAAGGTTTGACCGACAGCCTGTTTCAGAGCAAGGCAAGGGAAATAACGCATCAGATTTTCGATATAGATGAAGAGATCAAAGATATCCTGCTTGAGGAACTCTTCACAAGGACAGAAGAACTCTCCCGCATAAAGCTCGTCGAATGATATCGATCGCGCGAAACCACTTATCATTCAATGCCTTTTGACTTGAAATATAGAATATCCTGTGCGTATAATTGCCACCGAAAACGTACTTTCCTCATTTAAGGATGTGGTTTTGGCGGAAAAAGGCACAGTACTCATCGTCGATGATGAAAAATCGGTCCTGGAAATACTCGAGCAATTCCTCACGGAAAGGGGATACGAGACCTTTTCGGCCGGATCGGGCGCTGAAGCGCTGGAACTGCTGTCGGAAAAAGGATTCGATGTCGCCCTTATCGATTTGAAACTTCCCGATCTTGACGGGCTTGAACTGATCGCCCGGATCAAGAAGGATCATTTTGAGACCAGATGCATAATCATGACGGGGTTCGCCTCTCTCGATTCGACGATTGAAGCTCTCAGGCTCAATACCTTCGATTATCTGCTCAAGCCTTTCGATCTGGTTAAGATCGCTGAAGTAGTGGACGCCGCCTACGGCAATCTTCTCATGATAAGGGAAAACGCCAGCATTATAAAAAAACTCGAGACCGCGAATAAAAAACTGGAAGAAAGCAAAAGCGAACTCGGGAAAAGAATTCTGAGAACTAACGAAGAACTGGCCGAAGCCAACGAGGCGTTAAAAAAACATGTAACGCGCCTGAAAATGATCTACCAGATGGGAAGGGATATAAGTTCCAACGAGGACTGGAGCGATTCGCTCGACAGGTTCCTTATGGCTCTCTGCAGGTATCTCGATGCCGAAGGCACGGCCCTACTGATGTTCAGCAATTCCGGGAAGACCCTGAAGGTCAGGACTTCCTACGGTATAGAGACTGATCTGCTTTCCGAGGTCGAAGGGGTTCTGCTCGACGCCCAGGATCGGGATATGATTCAGCCCGAGATATTCTCCCTGGACGGATGCAGGGAGGGCAATGTGACGACCTGCCTGGGAATGAGATCTCCCTGGAACGATACGGTCGTTCCTCTAATTTACAAGGGACGCTGGGTAGGGTTTCTGCTGATCAAGAAAGCATACGCGACAAGGCAGGCCTATCTCAACGATTATCATTTCATCAATACGATCCAGACGATCCTTTCTGAAGAAGTAGCTAACGCTATCACGATCAGCAGATTGAGAGACCTGACCCACTTCAACGAGACGATACTTGACAATATCAACAGCGGAGTGATCAAGACGGACAAGACGGGAAAGGTGGTATTCAAGAACGCGAGGGCTAAAGAGCTGATGGGAAAGATCCGCGATAAAGAATGCTGCTTCGACGATCTCTTCAGGAACCCCTTCGGTAGCGAAAGCCTTTTCGAATACCTGGTGAAGGATGACAACAAGAGTTCCTCGATGGAAGCCCATTTTCAAATCGAAGGAAGAGAACCTGTCCCGGTGAGGCTTAACTCGACAAAAGTGATCGATGATTATCACGGTACGGCGATCGTATCTGTCTTTGAGGACCTTACCGTACAGAAATTGATGGAGGAAGAACTGAGAAGATCTGACAGGCTCAGGTCGCTTGGAGAACTCTCGGCCGGAGTCGCCCATGAGATACGAAATCCCCTGACCGGAATAGCGACGACGGCACAGGTGCTGAAAGAACAGCTGCAGGGTGAAACGAGCAAGATAAAATATCTCACCGTGATCCTTGATGAGATAAAAAGACTGGATGATATTATCAAGAACCTTCTTCATTTCGCAAGGCCTGATATACCGAGGCCGGCGGAACAATCGATATGCGATCTTGTCGATGACGCGATGATGCTGGTCTCCGACCAGGCGAAAGAGAGAAGGGTCGAGACCAGATTCGAAAGAGGCCTGGATGACGATATTTGTTTCATTGACGCGAACCAGATCAAACAGGTCATGCTTAATATCATGATGAACGGGATCCAGGCATGCGGCGAAGGGGGATATCTAACAGTTTCCCTTAAGGAATCTGATGACCCGGTATTCATTCGAATGGAGATATCCGATTCAGGAAAAGGAATACCGGAGGATATAGCCGATAAACTTTATAACCCTTTTTTCACGACAAGGTCAGAAGGGACAGGATTGGGACTCGCTATAAGTAGAAAGATAATAGAGAGCCATGGAGGCAGGATATTTCATCAGAATGGAGAAGAGACGGGAACTGTCTTTATCGTGGAGATCCCGCGCAGGCTGATGTCCGCGGCGGGACCGTACAAAGCAGAGAGGGTCTCCTGAAAGGGTAAAAGATGCCAGGTAGAATACTGATCGTCGATGATGAGAAAGCTATAAGATGGTCGCTCGGAGAAGCGCTTAAAAACCAGGGATATGAAGTGTCAGAAGCTGATAATGGCGAGAAGGGTATCGACCTTTTCAGGGAAGAACCGGCAGATCTCGTGATCCTTGACCTTAAGTTGCCCGATACTGACGGGATAGAGGTACTCAAGAAGCTGCGGGAAGAAGATGAAGAGATCCCCGTAATAATGATGACGGCGTACGGAGAGGTGGAGACGGCGGTCGAAGCGATCAAGAATGGCGCCTATGATTTCCTTCTGAAGCCGTTTCAGCTTGAAAAGATGAAAATAGCGATAAGGCATGCCCTCGAGAACAGGCGGCTCCGGGAAGAGCTCGACGGGATCAAGAAAAAAGAGAAGGAAGAGTATAATTTTAATAATTTTCTAGGGACAAGCAAGGTGATGAGATCTGTATTCGAGACGGTGATAAAGATTGGAGAAAGCAGGGCAAGCACGATCCTGATACAGGGAGAGAGCGGAACGGGGAAGGAACTTGTCGCCAGGGCGATACATGAAAGCAGTAAAGGCGAAGGTATGCCTTTCCTGGAGATAAACTGCGCCGCTCTTCCCGAATCTCTTCTTGAGAGCGAGCTTTTCGGCCACGAAAAGGGGGCATTTACTGACGCCAAAACGAGGAAAAAGGGACTTTTCGAGCTCGCCGAAGGAGGAACGATATTTCTCGACGAGATAGGTGAAATGGGTATCACTCTTCAAAGCAGGCTGCTCAGGGTCCTGGAAAACAAGACTTTCAGAAGAGTCGGCGGCGTCAAGGACATGAAGGTGAACACGAGGATAATCGCCGCCACGAACAGGGACCTTCTCAAGGCTATTCAGGCTGGAGATTTCCGCAATGACCTCTACTACAGGTTGCAGGTCATCCCGATATACCTGCCCCCCCTCAGGGAGAGGAAAGAAGATATTGCCCTTTTAGCAAACCATTTTATCGAGGTCTTCAGCAAGGAGTTCAAGAAGAAGATCGACAAGATCAACCCGGAAGTCGAGGAACATCTGATGCGATACTCCTGGCCTGGTAACGTACGCGAACTGAAAAATGTGATCGAACGGGCGATATTGCTCGAAGCTGAAAAGGAGATCCTTCCCGAACATATCCCGTCGGAGATAATGGCGCTCGAAGAAGGTACCGATGGTCCAGGCCCGGAAGGTATAGACAGATTGTACCCGATAAGCATAAAAGATATGGAAAAGATTCTCATCTGCAAGACCCTTGATGAGACGGACGGGAACAAATCAAAAGCTGCCAGGATACTCGGAATAAGCAGGCAGACTTTGCGCGAAAAGACAAAGATGTACGGATACGATTGATATGCCCGCGGCGTCGAAGATGATCCTGAATAAAAACCATACCGACAGATGGATGATATTCTTTCATCCTGAGTCCCGGCAGGATATGCCAACGATCAGAAAAGTCCATCCCCTGAGGAAAATCACGGTGAAATCACTACGGAAACAGTCCTATAATTAATTATCAGACATCAAATTAGGAAAATATTGCCTGCCAGCAGTCCGAGAGATCCGGAAAAGGCATATTAATTGCCCTCTGCCGTTCATGGAAAGAGAGAAAAAATTTCCTCTTTCCATGTTTTTATCGGTGATCTGGAATCGTAAGGAGGGAAGCAACATGCCTTTAAGCTGTCAGGATGCGCAAACGGGGGGAATGGCAGAAATTACCATTCACAGCAAAGATCCCGGTGACAGCATCGATATAACCAGAGCTGGAAAGCTTGAAGATCTTGACAGGCTTCTTTCGCTGATGATCCATCAGATCAGGAACCATTGTATGAGCATCAAGGGGTATGCATCACTCCTGAACTATGAAGATGACGTAAGCACAAAGGGAAAAAAGTGGATCAGCAATATCAGCAGAGGAATAGGAAGCCTTGAAGGGTTTCTCAGCGTTTTCGAGACATACCGGATGGCAAAGAAATTCACACTTGAAAGACTTGATCTCAATCTGCTTGTCAGGAACGCCTGGAAGAGCGCTATTGAGATGTTCGGGATCGACATCATCGCTCCTGAACTCGAAATCAATATTATCGAGGGAACGGAGATCGATGGAGACAGGCATGATTTCAGGAAGATGATGCTTCACATTTTCAGGAACTCTATCGAATCGATGGATGGGACTGGAAGAGTAAAGGTCTTTGTCGGGCCGCAGGATCCGGAAAATGCGGGGAATAATGGATGGATCATAGAGATTCAGGATGATGGGTGCGGTATGGACCGCGGTGAAGTGATGAAGGCGGGAGAAATACTTTACAGCACCAAGACGTCGCATATCGGTTGCGGGCTCAATCTTGTAGCCGCGGTAGCGTCGAGAATGAATGCCATCGTCGAAGTACGCTCCGAAAAGGGTGTTGGAAGCCTGGTAAGAATAAAAGAAAAGTCAGTCATAACAGAATAACAAGGAAGTCGGGGGTTTTGGAAAATGGAAAAGAAGATTCTTGTGGTAGAAGATATGGACATGACGCGAGAGTTCCTGATTGACGTGCTCTCGGAGTACAAGGTGGACGCCGTATCGAACGTGAAATCGGCGTTGAAGCAGATCGAAAACACCGAGTACGACCTGGTAATTTCGGATGTAAGGCTTCCCGAGAAGGGTGAGGGAGTCGAATTGCTGAAGATCATCAAGAACCGCTGCCCTGATACTATCGTGATAATCATGACGGGGTTTGGATCAGTCGAAGAAGCGACGGAATCCATACGGCTCGGAGCGTATGATTATATTCAGAAACCGTTCACCATCGACGAACTGAACATAAAGATCAAGAACGCCTTCAATTTTTCTTCAATGAGAACGGAAAACAGGGATCTCAAGAGGAAACTCGACAATAAACCCTCCGGCGGTGGGATAATCGGGAAATCGGAGAAACTCGAAAAGATACTCGACACGGTCGACATGATAGCCGATACAAGAGCGACAGTGTTGATAACGGGAGAAAACGGGACGGGTAAGGAACTGGTCGCGCGAAGGATCCATTCGATGAGCGGCCGTAAGGACAAACCTTTTGTAAAGATAAATTGCGCCGCCATTCCGGAAGGTACTCTCGAAAGCGAACTGTTCGGACATGAAAAAGGCTCATTTACATCGGCGCATAAGGTGCATCCGGGAAAGTTCGAACAGGCAGACACAGGAACGCTGCTTCTCGATGAGATCGGGGAAATCCCGCCACATATCCAGGCGAAACTTTTGCGAGTCCTCCAGGAAAGAGAGATCGACAGGGTAGGCGGGAAGCAGTCGATACCTGTAAACGTGAGGATCATCTCCACGACAAATAAAAACCTGCTGACCGAGATAAGGGAGAAAAGGTTCCGGGAAGATCTTTATTACAGGCTGAACGTGGTGAATATCGAAGTTCCCCCCTTGCGCGAACGAAGAGATGACATAGCTCTTCTTGCTGAACATTTCATCCGGATATATTGCGCGGAAAACGACAAGGAAATTAAAAAAATGAGCAAGGGAGCTCTCAAGAAGCTTGAGAATTGTCCATGGCGGGGAAATATCCGCGAACTTGAGAACTGGATCGAAAGAGCAGTCATACTATGTCAGGAAGATATGATCAATGAGGACTCATTCATGTTCAACAACAGCAACTCTATCGAGACTTCAAAAGTCGAGGCGATACTGAAAAGCTGCACGATTGCCGCAGCTGAACGTCTAATGATAGAGGAAAGATTGAAAAAATTCAGCAGCAACAGGACAAGAGCGGCTATGGAACTCGGAATCAGTGTCAGAACCCTTAGGAATAAACTGAAATTGTACAAGGAAGAGGATTCATTTGAGACTGCAATTTCAGTTTAGTCACGGGGAATTATTTTCCTGATGATCCGAATTAAATCGGGACACATCCAGAAACGACGGCTTAATATGTTGCGGTGTAACGTGTTATGAATGGCTATCTGTGGCATGGATCATGCAAACGGGCACAAGTATGAAATTGAATACGGCAAAGAAAGATAAAAGTGTAGATCGCTCAGAGCTCTGGGAGACCTACAGGGACAATAAAAGCGAGAAAGCGAGAGAGACTCTGATAATAGAGTATCTCCACCTTGTCAAATACGCCGTCGGCAGGGTCTCGGTAAGCCTTCCGAACTATATCGAGATCGACGATCTTTTTTCGGCGGGGCTGCTCGGATTGATCCAGGCGGTTGAAAAATTCGATACGGAAAGGTGCGTCAAGTTCGAGACATACGCTATTCCCAGGATAAGAGGAGCGATGCTTGATGAACTGAGGGCGCAGGACTGGTTTCCAAGGTCGATAAGGCACAAGGCGAAATTGCTTGAGACGGTCCTTGCCGATCTGGAGATGAAACTCGGAAGAACGGCGAGCGATACCGACGTCGCCGGATATCTGAAGATATCAATGGATGAATATTACAAGATGCTCGATGATGTCTCGCTTACCTGTCTCATCAGTCTTGATCAGGGAATAGCTTCGAATCACGAAGGCCTCTATTCTGTAGTGAAAAGCACCTTACCTCACGCCAACGCGATAAATCCATACGAGAGACTCGAGGAAAAGGAACTGTTCGGTATCGTAAGGGAGACTCTCGATCAGCTTCCCGAGAAGGAACGGATAGTCCTTACTCTTTATTACTATGAGGAATTGACTCTGAAGGAGATCGGCAGGGTGCTCGAAGTATCCGAATCGAGGATATGTCAGATCCACACGAAAGCGATGCTCAGGCTCAAGGGAAGGATCAGCAGGCTGATGAACGGAGTACCTGCCCAGGTGGCCAACAATCGAGCTGTTTCCCGCGATGAGGTGCCGCGGAAGATTCCGGTGGCAAAGCTGAAAAAAATGGGGGTCGGTAGTTGATAGATGTCCTCGTTGTAGACGATGAATCCGAAATTACTGAATTCATGACTGATCTGCTGGAACTTAACAGATGCAGGGTTTTTTCCGCTCTCAGGGGAGAGGATGCCATTGACCTTGCAAGAAAAAACAGTTTTGATATCGCCTTTATCGATATATGCCTTCCCGGCATTGATGGCGTAGAAACGATGACCAGCCTTATGGAGATCGTTCCTGACGCCAGATATATCCTCATGACGGGAGCCTGTTGCGAGGAGAGGATCGATGAAGGTATAAATGCCGGCGCGTTGAGATGCCTGATCAAACCTTTCCAGATCGACGATGTACTGGAATTCGTGGCAGGTAGCGGCGCGAATAACTGCCAGACGTGATATCCGCTCGATATTTTCCGGAATAAATGAAAAAAGCTTGGCATTACGGGATAATCGTATGTTGACAAGTTGATATGCAGAGGTGTAAATTGCTGTACAGGTGATGGTTATGAACCCGGAAATCTGGACGCTTGTAGACAATGAGGAAATAAAGGGATTGCTGCAGTCTCTGGCGATCGAGGAGGGACTGCGACTGATACACTGCGTTGATCTCTCCGCTGCCCTTAATTTTACGGAACCCGAAGGCGGGGTCATTCTCGCCATTGATTCTTCAGAAAAATACGAGAATTATCTTACCGTCCTGAGAAGATTCGACAAGAATTTCATAAACTACGAGGTCATCGTTTTCGGCAGGGAAAAAACCATCGACGAGATCGAGGCCGATATAGATTCAGGAGTCGATCTGTACATATCCCAACCACCGGAAAGTACCGAGGAATTCCTGCTGCGAGCTTCGCACCTGGTGGCTTTGAGAAGGATCAAAAGCAGTTCAGGGATGGTGGGAAGATCGAGGCCGCTGAACGAAGTAATAGAGACTGTCCTTCAGGTTGCTCCGACTGAAGTCTCCGTTCTTATAATGGGAGAGAGCGGTTCAGGCAAGGAATTGATCGCGAAGGCTCTTCATCTGAGGAGTAACAGGAGATCAAAGAACTTCGAAGCGATCAACTGCGGAGCGATGGCCGAGACTCTTCTGGAAAGCGAACTGTTTGGTCATGAAAAAGGTTCATTTACGGGAGCGATGGCTAAAAGGCAGGGTCTGTTCGAAAGGGCAGACAAGGGGACTCTGTTTCTCGACGAAGTCGGAGAGATGAGCCTTAGGATGCAGGTGAAGTTTCTCAGAGTGCTGGAGACGGGAGAATATTACAGGGTCGGCGGAAATGAGAGGCTTAATACCGATCTGAGAGTGATCGCGGCGACCAACAGGGAACTCGAATCGGACGTGGGATCGGGAGAATTCAGAAAAGACCTTTATTACAGGTTGAAGGTCGTGCAGATCACAATCCCTCCATTGAGGGCGAGGCAGGATGACATCGACCTTCTGGCGAGGCATTTTATAAAGATCTCGATGAAAAAGCATGGCAAAGAGATAAGGGGTATGGAAAAGGGGTGCGTGAAACTTCTTCAGAATTATACATGGCCCGGTAATATCCGTGAACTTGCCAATATTATGGATAATATGGTGGTCCTGAGCAGAACGGGGATGATCACCTACGCTGACCTTGGAAAAAGGCTTGATGAGAAAAGGCCAGCCCAGAGTTTCCCCGACCTTCCCATCCATGTTCAGAGGACAAGGGAAGAGATGGAAAGAGAGATCATACTCAACTCCCTTCTTTCGCTTCACACCGATGTAAAGGAGATCCTGGGCATCCTTAAAGACAATGGGGTCTCGGTAAGCGGCAGGCTGCGCAACTGGTATGAAGTCGAGGAAGCGGGAAGTGAAAAAGGAAAGGATCTCGACGAGATCGAAAAGGAAGCTATCAGGGAAGCGCTTATTCGATATAACGGCAACAGGAAGATGACTGCAAGACAGCTGGGGCTTTCGGAAAGGACTCTGTATCGCCGATTGAAGGAATACGGACTTGGATGATCTTCAGGTCAAATGGGATGAATGCATTTGTCCGTCAAGGATAAATCTGTTATAATCAACAGTAGAAGAAGATATGAAAAAAGCTTTATCAAACTTGTCTCGAAGCGTCAGATGCGTGAACCCCCTGGGAAAACGGAGTAATTGATGAAAAGGACAACAGTGATCGCATGCGCGTTGCTTTTTGTATTTTCAGCCGGAGCCAGGGCGGACAAGTATGCCGGAGAATTCATGGCTCTTGGGGGAGGGGCAAGGGCAATGGCGATGGGTGGAGCTTTTACCTCGATAGCTGATGACGCAACGGCGGTTTTCTGGAATCCAGCGGGTATAGCCGGATTCAGTTCCCTTATGATGACGCCGAACGACTACACGATGTCATTCATGCATTCGGAAAGATTCGGAAGCATAATCGATTATAACTTTTTTTCAGCAGTCTTTCCTTTAAAGGCAGGCGAATCTTCCTGGGGTGTGAGCGTGATCCACATGGGGATCGATGATATCAGGATCATTCCGATCGAGGGGATGATAGGGAACTCTGACGGAGACGATCGTTTCGAACCATGGCTTGGCGAAAACCTGACTCGCAACTATGCCGATTTTCCCCTGGAAAGCGTCAATGATTTCGCTTTCTTTCTCTCTTATGGACAGAAGATGAGTTTCGGCGATATTGGAGGTTCGGTAAAGATCATCAGAAACGACCAGGTCACCGGTGTCTCGAGTTTTGGTATAGGGGTCGATCTGGGGATCATCAAGAGGGATCTGTGGAGAAACCTTTCGGTGGGAGCAAAATTACAGGACGCGACAGGGACTTATATAAGCTGGAGTACGGGAAAAAGAGAATTTATATATCCGGCCCTCAAGGTCGGAATGGGATATCCGATCCATCTTCAGGGAATGGGAAGCGTTCTGCTGTTTTCCGTCGATGGTGATTTCAGGTATGAGAACATGAAAGGCGTATCCCAGTTCTGGATCGGCAGGGCAAGTGCCGATTTCCATCTTGGGGGAGAACTGATGATAAGGGACCTTGTCTCGCTTCGCGGCGGATATGATATGGGAAGGCCTACAGCGGGAATCGGCGTACTGCTTAATGATTTCGGCCCATGGAATATTTCGATGGGGATAGACTACGCCCTTCTTCTTCATGACTGGCTCGATACGACTCATCGAGTATCGCTTATGATTGCTCACTGATCAGGATCCCTGCCGGTTTAATGTGATAACACGAGGTGGTTTTTGAAGACCCTGACAATGATCCTTGCGGGAGGTACCGGAAGAGAACTTTCCGCTCTGACAAGGCATCGCGCGAAAACGGCAGTTCCCTTCGGAGGAAAATACAGGATAATCGATTTTTGCCTGAGCAACTGCGTTCACGCGGGACTCACAGACATCGCGATCCTCGCGCAATACAGCCCAAAATCGCTGATCGAACATATAAGGATGGGTAAACCTTGGGACCTTGACAGAAAAACTGGCGGCGTCTACATCCTGCAGCCGGTCTACCAGGGTGAGAAATCAAAATGGTATCTTGGAACCGCCGATGCCCTTTATCAGAATATCGACCTGATACGAAATTCAGGATCTGAAAACACCGTTGTCCTCTCCGGGGACCAGGTATACGCGATGGACTATAGCGAACTGATCGATTACCACCGCGGCATGGACAAGCCCGTGACGATAGCCTGCAGCAAGGTCAAGGCGGTACAGAGGAGCAGGTTTGGAATGGTCCGGATCTCACAGGAAGGGATGGTGACGGAGTTCAGGGAAAAACCGCGATCATCTACCTTCCAGTTCGCGTCGATGGGGATCTACGTATTCAAGACAGATTATCTTCTGGAGATGCTTGACAGCAGCAGGGTCGATATTGTCTTTGATATTGTCATACCGGAGATCGCGAAAAATAACGTGGCAGGTTTCCGCTATTCCGGTTACTGGGAGGATATAGGCTCAATTCCCAGCTATTACAGGGCATCGTTGAGGTTACTGAAAGATTCATCGATCATCACGGACAGGAAATGGCCGGTATACACGAGGGGAGAGGGCCTTCAACCAGCCAGGATATCAGAAAGCTCCTCAGTCGAAGATTCGATAATCGGAGGAGGATGCGTGATAAGGGGAAAAGTGAGCGGATCTGTTCTTTTCCCCGGAGCGATAATTGAACCCGGCGCCGTAGTGGAAGACAGTATCGTTTTCTCCTTCGCACGGATCGGGTCCGGATCAAGAATCCAAAAGGCGATATTAGACAAGGAAGTGAGGATCTCGCAGGATGTGAGGATCGGTCCGGATCTGAAGGGCAACATATCCGATATTGAAAATATCTCGGATAATGACAGTGGAATCAGGACAAGAGGAATAACCGTTCTCGGCAAGGGGACCAGGATCGGTCCGGGATGCGAGCTCCCCGGTGGATCGGTGATAGAGCCAGGCTCGAAAGCGAGTATCAGATAATGGGAAGAATGGCAGCATTCATTCTGGCTGGCGGCGCGGGAACGAGGTTAAGCCTCCTGACCGGATACAGGGCAAAACCGGCAGTGCCATTCGCCGGGCGTTACAGGATAATAGATTTTACTCTTACCAATTGCGTAAGATCAGAGATATCTCTGGTCCACGTCCTGACTCAATACAGCTCGCGCTCTCTGAACAGGCATCTGGGGATCGGCAAACCATGGGACCTCGACAGGCTGAACGGCGGACTGCATATTCTTCATCCAAGGCTGGGATTTGAAGGAGCCGACTGGTATAAAGGTACTGCCGACGCGATATATCAGAATATACCAGTCCTGAAAAAACTGACCGAAGAGTATATCCTTATCCTCTCCGGTGATCATGTATATAATATGGATTACAGGGAATTTCTTGATTTTCACGTTGAGAGCGGCCGTCCCGCGTCACTTGCCGTTGTAGAAGTACCGAGTGAGCTTACCGTCGAATTCGGTATCGCTACCGTGGACAGGAGGGGTAAAGTCACGAGTTTCAGGGAAAAACCGAAAACCTCAAGATCCAACCTCGCTTCGATGGGGATCTATATTTTCAGCCGGGAATACCTTATTTCGATCCTGAGAGAAATGAAAAAGGATCATGATGATCTCGATTTCGGAAAGCATATAATACCCAGGCTTGTAAGTGTCGGTGAGGTCTCAGCCTTCCGGTACGAAGACTTCTGGCTCGATATCGGTACGTTGAGGAGTTACTACAACGCGAGCCTTTCCCTACTCAGTGAAAGATCAAGATTGAAGCTTGAAGGGGAAAGGGGATCGGTGCTGACTGTCCCGTATGATGATCCACCTATAATGATGGCGAAGGAATGTTCGGTAAGGAGATCGCTGATATGCGATGGATGCGTCATAAAGGGATCAGTAACAAACTCCGTTCTCTCTCCACGCGTATCTATCGAGCGGGGAGCGTCGGTGGAAAATTCGATCATTCTTCACGATTGTGTGATAAAAAGCGGTGCCAGGGTAAAAGACGCTATCCTCGATGAATCATGCCTCATAGGAAAGGGAGCGCAGATCGGTTTCGGAGACAGCTCGGTTCCCAACGTCATGCAGCCGGGATATCTCGATTTCGGTATCACCCTTGTAGGGATGAATACCGAGATCCCGCCAGGGATAAGGATAGGCACCAACTGCCTGATCGCCGGAGGAAAAAAAGAAACGAGAATACAGGATATCGATATAGCAGACGGAGGAGTGGAGATATCCCCGGACCTTGGGATCTGATCATTCAGCCGGCAGCCACATCCTGATCTTTTCCCCCGGATACAGCCTGTCCTTGTTTATCATGTGATTCCACGAAAGAATATCGGAAAGACGGATCTTGTAGACATTGCAGATAGAAGAGAGTGTCTCTCCCCTTTTAACGATATGAATATGTTCTCTTTTTCCGTTCGTATCTGTCGTGTTGGCAGCAAAACTGTCAAACCCGGAATCAGGGTCGACATAGATGACGAGGTTATCGCCGGGGTGGATCATCGATCTGTACTGAAGGTTATTCCATCTTCTGATCCTGCTCAGCCCGACGTTGTATTTTTCAGCGATCTCACTGAGAGTATCCCTGTCTTTTACCGTATAGACGATCTTTGTCTTTCCGGCGGGAGGTTCATATCTTTTCATCCTGATCTTCGAAGGCAGATCTGGTGGATCCATATATTTTGGATCCGACGAGTCGGAGACGGCTGGATCGTCATCGCGCGTCGGTATCATCAGCATCTGTCCCACCCTGATTTTGTGGACATTCTCTATTCCGTTTATCCTTTTAAGCTCTTTCTGCGATATCTCGTATTTCGAAGCGATATATGAAAGTGTCTCCCCGCTTTTTATCTTGTGCCTCAACCAGGAGACCCTCTCTTCCGGAGGGATCGAATTTATCTTTTCAAGGACTCTGTCACCGGTTCCGGGAGGGACCTTGAGTTCAATAGTCATCCCTGGTGGAGTCGCCCAGCGTTTTAGCGCGGGGTTAAGATTCTTGATGGCGGTCAAAGTACTGCCGGCAGCTGAAGCTATGATCCTGAGATCGGTCGACCTGTCCAGGGTGATCATGTCAAACTCGAGGGGTGCCGATTGAGGCTTATCGAAACCGAAATTTTCAGGATTTCGTCCGATAGCCAGGGCGGCCATAAACTTCGGTACGAACCATTTTGTCTGGCTGGGTAACCTCAGTTGCCAGTAGTCGCGGGTCTTCTGGCTTGAGATCGCGTGCGCGACCCTGTATTCGCCAGAGTTGTAGGCCGCCAGAGCGAGCTGCCAGTTTCCGAACAGATTGTGAAGGTATTTGAGATAATGAGCAGCCGCGTAAGTAGAAGCGACGATATCTTTTCTCTCATCGATCCACCAGTTGATCCTCAGATTGAATAATCTTCCGGTTCCAGCCATAAACTGCCACGGGCCTGTCGCTTTTACATTCGATCTCGCGTCGAGATTAAGCCCGCTTTCGATAATCGCAAGGAAGAGCAGATCACGGGGCACTTCATTTTTTACAAGGATCGGCTCGATAATATCCCTGTATTTTTCCGAGCGATCGAGCCATTTTTTGTAATGTTTGCGTCCCTTTCCGGTGAAATATTTTATCCAGTGATCAGTCCTCCAGTTATAGACGATCTCGATTTCTTCCTCGACAACATGATTTTCTCCTATTGAATCAAAAGCGGATGAGATATGAGATTGCCACTCCCTGATATCATCTTCCTCTATTATCTTTTCCTTCAGGTAGTAAATTATTGTTTCCAGTGAATCGAGGTGGCTGCACAAGAACGGGACAGGCGATTCGGCTTTCATCGCGTCGATCTTATCCAGCAGAAAATCGCTCTGTATGACCGCGTTTTCAATATCGCCCAGATAATAGTAGGCGTTAGCCTCATCAAGTTGTTCGTGGAGAAGGATCAGGCGGGGGTAGAGAAGATACAGGTCTTCCCCTGTAAGAGCTGTTGGATAATCCGTAACCTGTATATTGTCAACATTTTTCGACCAGAAACAGCCCGAAAGCGTGATCACCGAGATTGAAATCAGTAAAAATATCGAAATTCTCATAATAGATTCCTCACCTTTATTGGGGAATATATCCAATATCCCGGTATTATTCAAGTAAAGGTCTTCGATATTCTTGGAAAAACGTCAGATTTAATGATATAATAAACAAAGGATACGTTAGCTAAAACATCAGTGCTTGCGAGTAGAATAATGCATCCTCGTTTTGAAAAAGATTATCAGTATCTTCTTGCCAGTCTTATCCCGAGGTATCTTCTGTCCTCGAACAGGATAGAAGGGATACTCGACGCCCTGACCAGCAATGACAGGTCAAAGATGATAAAGGAGGCTTTCCTCGCGATGGAAGAGCTTGTCCTTCTCGGTGATTTCTCGAGAGACAGGCCTCATCACGATAGCGGCAGAGTAACCCTGTCGTATATCCGGAAAGACGGGAAAGCAAGGTATACTCTTGAAATGGCTGAGACTGAATGGGTCTCGCTCGACGCGGTGGCCGAAAAACCGGAAAAGGGCATAGTCTCTTCAGTCTTTGAGGGTATAATATCCTCCATGTCACTTGATGAATCAGGCGGTACCCTCAGTGAACGGGTGGAAAGCCTTCTCGATATGGTAAAAGGCATAAGAAGCGATCTGAACGCCCGCATCGCCATATTCGATCAATCATCCAAATCAGGTCTCCGGGAAAGCGACAGTATCCGGCTGGTATCATGGAACAAACTGGTATCCGATTCACCGTACAGAAGAGCGGTGAATAATGGAAGGATACACACGGAAGTAAAAAAGGAGGAGATCACTCCTGAAAAGAACCTTTTCAAGACCGATCCCCAATCGATCTATATCGTACTGATCCCCCTCCAGAGGGGCGGAAGAAGATTCGGCCTGATGCAGCTGGATGTCCATGGAAGGGAATATCCCGGAAATGAAAGCCTGTATAACTGCTACCTCCTTGGCCGGAGTATAGTAAAATTGATCGAAAACAACAATCATCTTGAGGAAAGAGTCTCGATAGACAGGCTGACAGGAGTATATAACCGCAATTTCTATGAGTCGCAGCTCTCGCTCGAGATGGAAAGAGCGTCCCGAAACAGAAAATCACTCGGATTCCTTATCATGGATATTGATGATTTCAAGCGTTTCAACGATCTATACGGGCACGATATCGGAGACCGGGTATTGAAGACAGTCGCCACGACGGTTCGAGGGCATCTTAGAAAAATCGACCTTTTCTTCAGATTCGGCGGAGAAGAGTTTGTCGCCCTTCTTCCTGGCGCTGACATGGAAGCCGCGGAAAGGACCGCTGAAAGGATAAGGGAGGTCATCGAAAAGACGAGGATGAAGCTTGAAGACGGATCAGCCGTAAAGATAACTCTTTCGATAGGCGGTTGCGTATATCCCAGGGATGCCGAAAACGAGAAAGAACTCTTCAGGAAAGCCGATCAGATGCTTCTTGAAGCAAAGCAACTGGGTAAGAATATGATAAGGTTTTACAGGGGAGACACGGAAAGGGACTAGAAGAATCTTAAGAACAAAAAACTGTCTGGATATGGCCGGGGAGGATGAAGATGGTAAGGTGGTGGGCCGTATTTTTTATTGCCGGTATCTTTTTTTCCGGCAGCGCGTTATCAGCATTTTACTTTTCAGTTTTACTAGTAATCGATCAATTCAGGAAAAAGCCTTTTACAGATATCCTCTTTGCCATCGACGCGGCGGCGGGACCAGTCGGTATCAGGACGAGGCTCGCGAGAGATTTTATAATCATATCATCCACATCACTGATAGTCTTTTCAGCTTCTGATACCATATCGCTCTTTTCCGCCGCGGGGCATACGAGACCGGAAGAAACATTCAGGGCCGATAAAGTCATTGAGGCAGCGGGATCGAAAGATACCGATGGATGGTTGGAGAATGCCGGAACACTCAGCGGGATCGAGCGATCGATATCCCGCGCAAGAAAAATTTTAAGCGGAAGGATCGATCATCCTCACCTGGACACAAAAGCGAGGCAGTTGCTGAGAACCCTTCTTCTTGCTGAGAGAAGAGCTGTCGAATACAGTCTGCTGGAGGAATACCGGTTCATCGGGATATCGCATTTTCTCGCTTTGAGTGGACTGCATCTCGGTATCATCACGATCTCCTTCTCATTTATCCTGAGGATCTGTCTCAGGTCGAGGCCGGCCAGGGAAATTGCCCTTTTCACCGCTCTGGCCGCTTACGTTGTCCTTGCTGGCTGTCCGCATTCGCTTCTCAGAGCCTTCTCGCTGTTCGCTTCTTTCAGGATATTCAGATATTCAGGGATCAAATGCACTCTCGACGATGCCCTGATAACAGGGTCTTTTCTGCTTTTAACGGTAAAACCGGAATTGATACTGAGCACGGGATACCAGCTTTCCTTTATGGCCGTATCGGCTATAGCATTTATCGCTTTTCCGGCGCTGCAGATCACTGAAAGATATCTTCCCGCGGTAATGAAAAAGAACTGTATAAAATATCTGTTTTCGGCAGTGACGATCACGATTTCGATACAGATATTTACCCTTCCATTGATACTTGAATATTTCGGAAGAATCCCCTTGATATCCGTCGCGGCGAATCTTCTCCTAATCCTTCCCGTAACGGCAATATTGCACCTGGGGCTTCTTCTCATAATTCTGCCTCCGGCCCTTTCCCGGTATACGGTTGTGCCTCTGATCGGATACCTTTCCAGGATAATGACCGAGACGCCCTCTTTTCTATCCAGCGTTGGGCGCCACGCGATTATCAGAGGAAGCATCGAGCCCTCCACCTTTGCCGCGGGAGTGATTTTTCTGATCCTTTCATTGAAAAAGAGATCAGGCGGAAAAAAGGGGATCGTTATCCTCTCGATCTTCTCTTTCACTTTCTCTGTGGCAGCCGGAGCGATGGGAGGCAGGGCCATAAACCCGCTCTCATCATCCCATGGAGGATCCTCGCTGGTCAAAGCAGATGATGGAGTGATCGAGTGTTTCGGAGAAAAGAGGATGATCATCATTGAAAAAAAGATCACATTCCGCTCAGCCGAGCGCTATATGACAGATCTATGGAAAAGGGGGGTGCCGGCGATTGATATCGTAATATATACACCCGGATCACTGGCAGATCCGCGGGGATTGGATCTGCTTCTTCGCAGGATGAAGGTTCGGGAGATATTCTGCAGTCCATATTTGGAAGGGACGATCAGGCCTATGACGCGAAAGGGGTCGAAAGAAGACCTGAAGGTCTCCGCAGTCGATTCTTTCATTGTTCTAAGGGGGAATAACGCCATGATCGAGATAGCGCCGCCTTCTTTGTTTCCACTGAAAAAAGGAGAGAGGCTTTCAGTAGAGGATTCGGGGATATCGTTCAGCATTAAACAATAAAACCTTATAATATTATTTATGACAAGATATTAAAGTAATAACATAAACTATTATATTAAGCTGTTCTGAATGATACTCGCCGAATAATTAAAATATAGATTCTTGACTTGAAATGGAAGGCGGGATAATATGCAACTGTGTTTAACCGGCCAGCTGGCCTTTTTTTAAATTTATGACGTCCCGATCGCTTATTCCGCGGATGCCGAAGGTGGGAATATGGCTGAAAAATTGAAGATAGCAGTGATGGCATCGGGAAGAGGAAGCAATTTCGAAGCCCTGGCGACTTCATGCCAGTCACCGGATTTTCCAGCGGTGATAGCTCTGCTGATTGTGGACAATGCCGATGCCGGAGCTATGGCGATTGCTGAAAGGTTCGCAATCGACTCTGAAACTGTCAATTGCGGGAGTAGCAGGGGATCAATGAGCCGGGAAAGCAGCGAGACGATCTTCAGGCTCTGCGATGAACGTGGAGTTGGACTGATCTGCCTCGCGGGATTCATGAGGATCGTCAAGGGGAAGCTGCTAGATGAATACTCCGGCAGGATGCTCAATATCCATCCTTCGATATTGCCCAGTTTCAAAGGTCTCGATGGACAAAAGCAGGCGATCGAATATGGGGTTAAGGTAAGCGGCTGTACGGTCCATTTTGTCGACAAGGGTGTCGATACCGGACCTATAATTTTTCAGAAGACTGTTCCGGTACTTGAAAGCGATACAGGTGAATCCCTGAGCGAAAGGATCCTCGCGCAGGAACACTTAGCCTATTCGGAAGCGGTCAAAGCATTCGCTGAGGGCAGGATCAGAATCGATGGAAGGAAAGTGATAATCAAAGATGAATGACGAAAAATACAAAGGTAAAAAGGTGGAGTTCCACGAAATCGAGCCTGAATACAGGGGGAAAGTCCGTGATATATTCGATCTCGGCGACAGGCTTATCATAGTAGCATCGGACAGGATATCGGCGTACGACTCGATCCTGCCGACGCCGATCCCGGGAAAGGGAGCCGTGCTGAACATGATATCGGCGGCGTGGTTCGACTGGTTCAGGGACCTTCCAAACCACATGATATCAGTCGACGTGTCAGAATATCCTGATCCATTCAATCGATTCGAGAGTGAGCTCGGAGGCCGCTCGATGCTCGTGAAAAAAGCAAAAAGGATAGACCTCGAATGTATAGTGCGGGGATATATATCAGGTTCCGGCTGGAAGGAATATTCAGCTACAGGCGAGGTCTGCGGAATCAGGCTGCCTGATGGATTAAAGCTTTCAGAGAAGCTTCCCGAACCAATCTTTACCCCATCGACCAAAGCTGACTCAGGCCACGACGAGAATATCTCCATCGAAAAGGCCGCCGCGATAGTCGGAGAGGAAGCTGTCATCAAGCTTAAAGATTTAAGCCTCGATATCTACAAAAAGGCAAGCGCTTTCGCCGCCGAAAACGGGATAATAATCGCCGACACAAAATTTGAATTCGGATATGTAGGGAACCAGATCGTGATAATCGATGAAGTACTTACTCCCGATTCTTCGAGGTTCTGGCTGAAAGAAGAATATGAGCCCGGGAGGCAGCAGAGAAGCCTGGACAAGCAGTTCGTCAGGGACTGGCTCGACGAGAGCGGATGGGATCATGAACCGCCTGCTCCGGAACTGCCTGTCGATATAGTACAAAAGACTTCAGAACGTTACAAAATGGCTGTCAAGAATCTCTTTCCCGACATGAATATCGAAAGGTATTTCTAATGACCGGAAAAATCAGACGGGCACTGATCAGCGTTACCGACAAGACTGGAATCGAATCGTTCGCGAAGAGTCTGAGCGACAGGGGGATCGAAATAATCGCGTCGGGAGGAACTGCCGGGATCATCAGGAAAGCAGGTATAGATGTAGTTGGGGTCAGCGATCTGACGGGATTTCCCGAATGCATGGATGGCCGTGTCAAGACTCTTCATCCGAAGATCCACGGAGGGATCCTTGCCGACCGGGAAAAGGATGCACATCTCAGCCAGGCGAAGGAGCTTGAGATATCACTTATAGATCTCGTAGTGGTGAATCTCTACCGGTTCAGGGAGGCGGTTTCCGACCCCGCTCTTGGCGAAAAGGAGATCGTCGAACAGATCGACATAGGGGGACCTACGCTGATACGTTCGGCGGGAAAGAACTACCATTCAGTCGCGGTCGTCGTCGATCCGTCCGACTATGGTGAGATCCTCCGACAGCTTGATAAAAATGACGGCACCTTGCCTCTTGACCTGCGAAGAGGCCTCGCCTCGAAGGCTTTTCACCATACCGCTTCGTACGACGCGGCAATATCTGCATTCTTCGATGGTCTGGAACCTGAAGGGTCGCTTCCCGGGCAGATAACCTCCGTGTACACAAAGATAAACGATCTGAGGTATGGAGAGAATCCGCACCAGCCTGCCGGATTATATCTGTCGGACAACCCGAAGGGAGAGTTTCACCGCTTTGTCCAGCATCAGGGAAAGGAACTATCCTTTAACAACATCCAGGATATGTGGGCCGCCTTTCTGCTCAGCGTCGACCTTGGAATAAACTCCTGCGCCGTCCTGAAACATATGAATCCATGCGGCGCCGCCGTCTGCGATTCCGTTTACGAAAGTTTTATCAGGGCGAGAAAGACCGATCCCCTTTCAGCTTTTGGTTCGATCGTATCGGTCAACGGAGTTGTAGACGAAGATCTCGCTGCCGCGTCAAAAGACGGTTTTGTCGAAGTGATACTTGCCAAGGGGTTCACCGACAGCGCTCTTGAGGGATTGAAAAAGAAGAAAAACCTGCGTCTCATAACGGTTCCCGAGCCTGAGTGGGAGAGAGAAACCGGCGGATGGACAAGCCGGGAAGCGGGAGATATGTTGCTTGTCCAGAGAAGCGACTCTGGTTTTCCCGAACTCGATGACATGAAATACGTTACATCAAGAAAACCCACTGACAACGAGAAAAAGGCACTGATCCTCTCATGGAAGATAGTCAAGCACCTGAAATCCAACGGGATAGTTATCTGCGACAGGGAAGGGACTGTCGGGGTCGGCGCCGGGCAGATGAGCAGGATAGATTCGTGCAGGATCGCGGTTGACAAGGCCCGAAGGGAAGGGATGGAGATTGCGGGTACATCAGCCGGGTCGGACGCCTTTTTCCCCTTTCCGGATGGAGTAGAGCAGCTTGCCGAAGCGGGAGTGACATCGATCATTCAACCGGGTGGATCGATAAGGGATGATGAAGTGATCAAGGCTGCCGAGAAACTCGGTATAGCTATGGTCATTACCGGAAGAAGACATTTCAGACATTAGGAGCATGATTTGGACAAAACGGACTGGAGCGGAGAATCGATCGTCATACTTGATTTCGGTTCGCAGTATACTCAGCTGATCGCAAGGAAGATCCGGTCTGAGAATGTCTTTTCGAGGATTCTGCCGAACTCGGCGACGATTGATGAGATCAGGTCGGAAAAACCGGCGGGAATAATCCTGTCGGGGGGGCCTGCCAACGTTGCCGACAAAGACGCTCCAGGACTGAAAGCTGATATTTATTCTCTCAATATCCCCGTCCTTGGCGTCTGTTACGGGATGCAGCTGATATCGCTCGAGAGAGGCGCTGTCGTTGAAAAATCGGATCACAGGGAATTCGGGCCTGTCGTCATAGATGTCCGAGCCGGGTCAAGCCTTTTTCAGGGGACGCCTGAAAGCCAGAAGGTATGGATGAGCCACGGCGTAAGGGTAAATACGCTTCCGGAGGGTTTTTCCCCGACTGCTTCATCAGAAGGATGCCCGATCGCCGCGATGGAGGATGAATCGGGGATGATATTCGGGCTTCAGTTCCATCCGGAAGTCTATCATACCGATTTCGGACAGGAGATCATAAGGAACTTTCTTTTCAGGATATGCCATTGTTCCCCGAACTGGGGCTCTGAATCATATGTCGACTACGAGATAACGAAAATCCGTGAAAAAGTCGGCGATTCGAGAGTGCTTTGCGCGGTAAGCGGTGGCGTCGACAGTTCGGTCATGGCAGCCCTCGTCGACAGGGCGATAGGCAGGCAGCTTTGCCCGGTCTTTGTAGACAACGGTCTGCTGAGGGACAGGGAAGCCGAGGAAGTTCAGAAACTGCTCTCAGGATACCTGACGGCGGACCTTGTCTTCGTCGATGCCTCTGACGAATTTTTAAGCAGGCTGGAAGGAATAACTGACGCTGAGAAAAAAAGGAAGATCATCGGCAACTGCTTTATCGATATCTTCGACCAGCAGAGTAAAATACACGGCCCATTCAAATTCCTTGCCCAGGGCACTTTATATCCCGATGTGATCGAGAGTCGTTCGACCGTGGGTCCATCCGAGACGATCAAGTCGCACCATAATGTCGGAGGGTTGCCGGATGATATGGAGTTTGAACTGATAGAACCGCTTTCGATGCTTTTCAAAGACGAGGTAAGGGAAGTGGGAAGATACCTTGGGCTTCCTGACGGCCAGATCAAGAGGCATCCCTTTCCCGGCCCGGGACTGGCAGTGAGGATTCCCGGCGAGATCAGGAGAGAAGATCTCGCGACCCTTCGGCAGGTCGACAGGATATTCATTGACGGTCTGAAGCGAGATGGCCTGTACGATGAGGTCTGGCAGGCTTTCGCGGTATTTCTTCCGGTAAAGAGCGTCGGCGTCATGGGGGATGAAAGGACTTACCAGAATGCCGTCGCTTTAAGAGCCGTCACGAGCACGGACGGAATGACTGCGGACTGGGCAAAGTTGCCGCATGAATTTCTGCAGAGCGTCTCGAACGAGATAATCAACAAGGTAGACGGCGTAAACAGGGTCGTATACGATATAAGTTCAAAACCTCCAAGTACTATTGAATGGGAGTGATACCTGAACAGATCGCAAAATGCGACTGCCTTGAACAGTTTGATTGCGAGACCCGCATACAGACCAGCATAACATCCTGATTCAGGATGATGATTCCACCACCTATTCTCCACTGGATAAATAACTTAAGCGATATTCAATGATTGGCCTGCGACTTGCTTGTACCGGCTTTGGGTTTGTGGAATTACATTCTCGCCGGATAGACAACGAGAGGTCAACAGTATGTTTATAGACGGATTCGCCGGTTTTATGCCCAAAAGTCATCTTAAAAAAGCACTTGCATATCTGAACAAGGGTGAATACAAAAAGGCCTGCAGGGAATTCGAAAGCCATCTCTCAAGAAAAGACGGCGAGGTCGGAGGTAAAGACCAGGAACTTCTCAGGATGTATATCGTCGAAGCGTACATGGAGTATTCGATCGAACTGGAAAAAGATGGAAAGTTCAATGAATCGGCCAGGGAGCTGGAAAAAGCGATAGAGCTCCAGCCTCGGTACGCCGATGTCCATTACCGGCTTGGAATGATGTACGAGACGGGTGGAAACAGGATAAATGCCCGGGAAAGCATTAAAAGGGCTCTGGCGATAAACCCGAATTACTTCAAAGCCAGGATAATGCTCGCCAGGAGCTACTATTCGGATGGTAATTTCAACAGAACGATCGAACAGCTAAGAGAAAGCCTGTCCTCGGTACCGAATTTTTTCAAGTCCCATCTTAATACCCTGATTCTAAAAGTCAAGGCGGACGAGGAAGAGGACGAGATCCTGAACCTCTTTGACAGATTGCTTGAGGAAAGGCCGTCATCCTCGCAGATAAGCAAGCAGATCGCGCTGGAATCGATCCAGTCCGGCGATTACGAATCGGCTATGGCTGAGATGAAGAAGGCGCTCTCGCTTAATCCCGACTATCCCGACCTTCACAATCTCCTCGGCATCGCCTACGCGAACGCCGGGATGATAGATGACGCGATGATGGAATTCGAAACGGCGCTGAAGATCAACCCGGAATATTTAAAAGCCCGGATGAATATAGCTTTGACATTGTATGAAAAGGGTTCCGCGGAAGAAGCGATAAAACATCTGAAGTTGATCCTTAAAGCTGATCCGGCGAATGAACTGGCGATTAATCTTTACGACGAACTTCAGCCTGAACCGAGCAAGAGGTAGATCACAGTGGTGAAAGATTATTACAGGGTTTTGGAATCACAACCGACTTCGACTGACGATGAGATCAAGAAGAACTATTTCAGGCTGGCAAAGCTGTGCCATCCTGACGTAAATGATAACGATCCCGACAAGAAAAAGATCTTCCAGCTTATCAACGAAGCTTACTCAGTACTGAGCGACAAGAAAAAAAGAAGCGAATATAACGAGACCCTGCGAAAACAGAAGGTCAGTTCCAGCGATACTGCCGCGATCAAGGAAAAGGATCTGAAATCCGCGTCGCTCGCCTTTGTACAGGCAAAAGAAGCGATGAGAAGCGGAAATTACGAAAAAGCCACGCTTCTGCTGAAATCGGCCCTGAAATTCATCCCGGGCAATCCTTCATATCAGAGCTGGTATGGATTCTGCCTGGCGATGACGAATTCAAATCTTCATGAAGCGCGCGATTACTGCAAAAAAGCGATTCAGATGGAGTTCTATAACGCGGACTATCACGCCAACCTTGGATTCGTCTATTTTAAGGCGGGACTGAAAAACCAGGCTGTCAAGTATTTCAGGGATGCCCTGAAATGGGATCCGCAGAACCCCATAGCGAAGAAATTCCTTTCAAAACTGTCAGATTCCGGAGAAGTGGAGACTGGGCCGATCACCAAAGCTTTCTCTGCCTTTAAGAACATCTTCAGTCATTCCTGAGATCTCCTCGCCCGAGAGTAATGGAAATCCCGTTGTTTTGTATTGATTTTTTGCCATTTTACGGCTAGGGTCACGTCGTGAGGTGGTTGAATATGAGAAATACGTGTTTTATCTGCCAGGGTAGCGATAAGGACAGGGAATCGTTCGTATATCATGAAAACCCTACCAATTCCCGCGGTGAGGAGTTTTTTGTCTTTTTCTCCACTCCGGAGAGGGAATCGGAACAGGCGATCCAGAGGCTTTTCCGGCTTTCCCTTTCAAATTCAAGGCTGGGGGATCCTTCCCGATATTTTCAGAAGGTGATCGAGAGTTTCTCGGCTTCCGTCGATAACCTTGAGTTCAGCGAAGAATCTCTTTCCGGATCGTTGGTCGTCATCATGATTCGAAGAGGGCGTGAGGTCAGCCTTCTCTGCAGTAAAGCCACGGAGATACTTTATTATGATTCTGCCAGAAAGTTCGAGGGACCTGTAAAGACGTTGCCCGGATTGAAAGAAAGCGCCGTGGGTAAAGAGCGTTTTCAGGCAGAACTCTTCGAGAAAAGCGTCGATGATTATTTTCGCCTTTACAGGTTCAGGATCGCAAAAGGGAGACATACTCTCGTTTTTGCTCCGTCCCAGGAATTCATAGGGCAGAATATCGTGTCGATCAGAGACAACCTTTTTTTCCCCTCTGTAAAGTTCACTGACCCGGAGATCATTTCAACAGGTTCGGAAACGACCTTCCCCGTTATGCACTGGGATGGTGATGAAAGAGACCCGAAAACAACCGCGAAAGATTCAAGGAGTAGAAGCATGATCAGGAGCAAGGCACCTTATATTACGGGTGGGTTGGCAATAATAGTCGCAATACTTTTCATATTTAAACCGTTCGACAGGTATCGTACGTCGGACACATTGCGGGATGAACCGCTCCTGTCGGTCCAGGATGAAAATACTGTAGCTCCTGAAGAGGAAACAAATATTGCCGGGCCAGCAGGCAGCGAGACGCGTAATCAGGATGGAAGTGACAGTGTCGCGGATCAGCCCACGGTAAAGGATACTGGCCGGGTAATGCGCCCCGGGGAGTTCGTCGAATCCTGGAAAAGGAAATTCGACGCTCCAGTGACATCATCTCCATCGGTCGACGACGGGCAGATCGTATTCGGATGCAGGGACGCGTATATATATTCTTACGGAACAGACGGGACGTTAAGATGGAAATATAAAGCTGAGGAGGGTGTCGGCTCTTCACCGTTCTTCAGCGGCCCCCTGTGTATTGGGGCTGATTATACCGGCAACATATTTCGTCTCGACCGTTCGACAGGCGAGAGGCTATGGAATTATGATTCGCAGGAAAAGATAATTACGACACCGAGGATCACGGGCGGGACTGTCGTGCTAGGGACGATGGAAGGGAACCTTATCTCTCTTGACCTTGCGGGCGGCAAGCGCAACTGGATCGAAAAGCTGGGCAGCGGAATATGGGCGTCCCCGGCAGTATCGGAAGATTGCATCATAGCGGCGACTACTGACGGATCGCTTGTCAGGCTCAGTCAGGCGGGAAGGATCGAATGGAGGGTAAAACCGGGTGGAGGGATATATTCAAATCCCTTGATGGCTGTCGATAAGGACCTGGTGTTCTTCGGGTCTGACGACAAGTACGTCTATGCCTATTCCATCTCGAACGGCCACCTGATGTGGAGGTTCCCCGGTGGCAGCAAGATGCGCGGAAAACCAGAGACTGACGGGGTAAACCTTTATATAGGGTCGGAAGACGGAGTCTTCTACGCGATAACATACAACGGCCGGCTCGCCTGGAAGGCTGATCTGGGAGGGGCAGTAAGATCGAAGCCTCTGATAATGGATGATATGATCATTGTAACAGTTTATAACTCAAAAGTATATGCGATTGATATCAAGACCGGCAGTCTCTTGGGCGAGTACAAGATCGAATCTCCTGTTTATTCCTCCCCGGCCACGGACGGCGACAGGATATTTTTCGGGTCAAATCAGGGATATCTGCATGCCGTCTCTGTCAAGGGAGAACTCTGATGACCATACGTCAGGATGGATGACAGCAGACAATTCCCGAAAAAACGGATTACTGATAAGTTTTCAGCGTGCTTGATTATGGCCGGAGAGTGTACTATGTTCCAGATTGACTGGAGGTTATTATATTGCTGAAAAATATTCTTAACAAGTTTGTAGGAGATCGCAAGACGCGTCTGATGAAAAGGCTCGAACCTGGTATAGCAGCCGTCAGGGAATGGGCTGAAAAATACTCCGATCTTCCAGACGAGAAGTTTCCGGAAAAAACCGGGGAATTCATAAAGAGGATTGCCGGGGGCGAGACGACTGACGAGTTAATGCCTGAGGCTTTCGGGCTGGTCTATGAAGCGTGCAGAAGGCATCTGGGCAAGAGTTGGAAGGTCGTTGGGCATGATATCACCTGGGAAATGGTCCCTTTTGACGTTCAGATAGGCGGAGCGATCGTCCTGCACGAGGGTTCGATATCGGAGATGGCGACAGGGGAAGGCAAAACCCTTGTCGCGGTCATGCCGCTCTACCTCAACGCTCTTGTGAAAAAAGGCGTTCACCTGGTCACGGTCAACGATTATCTGGCGAAAAGGGATTCCGAGTGGATGGGGGAGATATACAGGTTCCTCGGATTGACAGTCGGATGTCTTCAGAACGATATGCCGCCAGAGGAGAAGAAAGCTGTTTACAGTTGCGATATAATCTACGGTACCAACAACGAATTCGGCTTTGACTATCTCAGGGATAACATGAAGATGCAGAAGGAGCACCAGGTCCAGCTTTATCACTATTACGCGATAGTAGACGAGGTGGACAGCGTGCTGGTCGATGAGGCAAGGACGCCGCTGATCATATCGGGACCTGTCCAGGGCTCGTCAAAAAACGAGAATTTCGCTTTTCTAAGGAACAAGGTCGATAACCTGGTGCGCATGCAGAAGCGACTGGTAAATGATTTCATGAACGATCTGGAAAAAATCCAGGAAGATGTAGAAGGGGAGGAAGACGACGATATCGGAGTGAAGCTTCTGCTGGCCAGGAGGGGAGACCCGAAAAACAAGAAATTCATGAAACTGCGGAAAATACCAGGGTATGAAAAACTGATGCTCAGGGCAGAAGCGGATTTCATGAGAGAGAAGAGATTGCATGAGCTCGATGAGGAACTCTATTTCGTAATAGACGAGAAATCGAACACTATAGACCTTACCGACAAGGGTCGGGCTGTCCTTTCGGTAGAGGATCAGGAGTTGTTCGTCCTTCCCGATCTCAGCCTGATTATCAAGGAAATAGAATCTGACGAGTCGATCGATATAAAGGAACGTATCCGGAAAAAGGATCTTGCCTACAGGAGTTATGCTCAAAAAAGCGAGATACTTCACAGTTTTTCGCAGTTATTCAAAGCCTACACCCTCTTCGAAAAAGATGTCGAGTACGTCGTTCAGGACGGACGGGTGTTGATCGTCGATGAATTCACAGGCAGATTGATGCCGGGCAGAAGATTCAGCGACGGACTTCACCAGGCCCTGGAAGCGAAGGAGAAGGTCAGGATCGAGGGGGAGACGCAGACATTCGCGACTATAACCCTTCAGAACTATTTCAGGATGTACGAGAAACTCGCCGGAATGACTGGTACGGCCGAAACAGAGGAAGAGGAGTTCCACAAGATATATAAACTTGACGTCAATGTCATACCGACAAACAAGCCTGTTCGCAGAATTGATTACGATGACGTCATATTCCGGACAAAAAGAGAGAAATACAAAGCTATTCTTGAGGAAATAAAAAGATTCAATGAAAAGGGGCTCCCCGTACTTGTAGGAACGGTAACCGTGGAAGTCTCTGAGACGCTGAGCAGGATGCTTAAAAGAGAAGGCATCGCGCATAACGTGCTGAACGCGAAACAGCATCAGAGTGAAGCCGAGATCGTGTCGTTGGCCGGGAAAAAAGGAGCTGTCACTATAGCCACCAACATGGCTGGAAGAGGAACCGATATAAAGCTCGACAGGGAGATTGTCCAATGCGAGAGATGCTGCATTCTCTGTGAGACTCCCAGCGCCTGCGATGAATGTCCGAATACGGGCAAAAAAACTGATTGCGCCGAGGATGTGCCCTGCGGCCTGCAAATAATAGGGACAGAGAGGCACGAATCGAGACGCATAGACCGTCAGCTCAGAGGACGCGCCGGAAGGCAGGGAGATCCTGGATCTTCAAGGTTCTTCACATCCCTGGAAGACGATCTTATGAGGCTTTTCGGTTCTGAACGGATATCGACGGTGATGGACAAGCTCGGGATCGAAGAGGGAGAGGTCATAACTCACCCCTTTATAACGCGGGCGATAGAGAAATCGCAGAAACGCGTCGAAATGTACAACTTCGGGATCCGAAAGAGACTTCTCGAGTATGACGACGTGATGAACAAGCAGCGCGAGGTCATATACGGCAGAAGAAACGAGATGCTAGAAGTCGAAGATATAGATGAAATGGTGAAGAACCTTGTGGAAAGCGTCATAGGATATATCGCCGAGAGATTCCTTCCCGAAAATCTCAGCCCTGAAGAATGGGATATTTCCGGCGCCACGGCTGATCTTGAAAATACGTTTCTTGTGCCGTTCGAGGTGGAATCGCTTTCGGAAAATTCGATCAAGGACCAGCAGGTCTTGCTCGATCATCTGCGTGACACGGCGATAGCCGCTTATGAGATCAGGAAATCTGCGATACCTGCCGAGATCCTCGGTCAGCTGGGCCGATTGATCATGCTTCAGAGTATAGATGAGAAATGGATGGATCACCTTCGCGAACTGGACAACCTCAAGGAAGGGATCCATTTCAGGTCGTACGCCCAGAAGGATCCCCTTGTCGAATATAAACAGGAAGCATTCCAGTTATTCTCTGACATGCTGGACGATATCGACCGATCGATATTATGGGGACTTTTTCACGCCAGGTTTGACAGGGACCCGAGGAATGAAAGGAATAAAGTGGCAAGTTCCGGAGTGGCGATCCACCAGGTGACCGATGCCTACGGCAGCGCGAAGAGTAGCGCGGCTCCTGAAACCACTGGATCCAGGCAGGTTAAGGGCGGGCAGATCCCGCCGCCGCAGAAGATCGCGGAGCCTGTACAGCGCGATATGCCGAAAGTAGGAAGAAACGATCCGTGTCCCTGCGGTAGCGGGAAAAAGTATAAAAAGTGTTGCGGAAAGGAAGCTGTATAGGCATTATTCGTTTTTCAAAACGTAATGGATCTGGTACCGGGCAGGGAGAAGGATGAACAAGCGCATCAAGGAGATCATCGAATACATCATGGATTTTGAGTCCAGCGATTTGATTGATCCCGATGGAATGAACAACGAGCTCGAAAAGATGGGTTATTCAAGGGATGAGATCGATCAGGCGATTACAATTCTCGATTTCGGGATACTTGAAGAAGACTTCGGATCAGGATCGGCGCTGTACACGAAGAACAGGGTCCTTGGAGAGGGAGAAAAGATCCTTCTTTCAACGGATGCCCAGGGTTACCTGATAAAGCTGCAGATGGCAGGCTGGCTCAGTGAAGCACAGCTCAGCATAATCATAGAAAACGCGGGTATGGAATTCAGTCTTCCCGTGTCGGTCAATGAAATAAAAGAACTTGTGATGAGGTTCGCCCCTGAAGTGCCGGGAGAAATAGTAGAGGGCTCAGGCGATTCGTTGAAGAATCTTAATTGAATGGGAGATCATATTGGACCAGATACTCGTCATAGTCGAGTCGCCGGCCAAGGCAAAGACAATAAAAAAATACCTTGGCAAGGGATACAAGGTGAAAGCTTCCGTAGGCCATATCCGGGATCTGCCTAAAAAGGAACTTGGAATAGACCTCGATAAGGATTTTGAGCCGAAGTATGTCAATGACCGCAGCAAGAGCAAAATAATCAAGGAACTCAGGGACACTGCCGGTAAAAGTTCCGAGATCCTGCTGGCGACTGATATGGACCGTGAAGGAGAAGCGATAGCGTGGCATCTGAACGAAATACTTAAAAAGACCGGTGTGCCATCGAAAAGAATAATATTCAACGAGATAACGGCAAACGCTATCAAGGAAGCTGTTGAAAATCCGCGTGATCTGGATATGAACAAGGTGAACGCCCAGCAGGCGAGAAGGATCCTCGACAGGCTGGTCGGGTATCTCGTCAGTCCGGCGTTGTGGAAAGTCTTTTACCGCGGGTTGTCGGCGGGTAGAGTCCAGTCAGTCGGACTTCGCCTGCTTTGCGAGCGGGAAAACCTGATACGGGATTTCAAGCCACAGGAATACTGGACAGTCGATGGAGTCCTCAAGACGGCTGAAGGCGCGGAGTTTCCAGCCCGTCTCTTCAAGATCGATGGAAATACGCCAGAAATACCATCTGGTGAGATAGCTGAGCAGATACTCTCCGATATCAGGACCGGAAAGCTCTTCGTAGATAAAGTAGTCGAAAAGGATAAAAACAGGAATCCCCAGCCGCCGTTCATCACCAGCACTTTGCAGAGAGAGGCGGCAAGCCGTCTCGGATTCTCCGCGAAAAAAACGATGGTAGTGGCGCAACAGCTTTATGAGGGGCTGACGATCGGCGAAGAGGGTTCTGTCGGACTGATCAGTTATATGAGGACCGATTCGACCAGGATCAGTACCGACGCTTTTCAGCAGGGAAAGGCGTTCATAGAGGAAAAATACGGAAGCTCATTTGTCTTTCAAGGCAAAAGGGGATATAAAAAGCTGAAAGGGAGCCAGGACGCTCACGAAGCTATCAGGCCCACTGATTCGTTCAAGACTCCCGAAAATGTCGCGCCATATCTCGAAAAAGACCAGCTTGCGCTGTACAGTCTTATCTGGATGAGATTTCTCGCATCAATAGCCGCTCCGGCTGTTTACAGCACACGGGAAGCCGACATAAAATCGGGCGAGAGATATCTTCTCAGGGCAAACGGAAGAAAGATAAAATCGGAAGGATTCCTGGCGATCTTTCCCGACAGGAAAAAAGAGGAAGACTCGTGGATCCCCGACATGGAAAGCGGGGAGGAACTGTTCATCAAGGATTTCGACGGTACTCAAAAATTCACCGAGGCTCCAGCGAGATTTACCGAAGCTTCCCTTATAAAGGAACTCGAAGACAAGGGTATTGGAAGGCCGAGTACATACGCGAGCATTATCAGCATCATTCTGTCCCGGGATTACGCCGTAAGGGAGGGTAAGTCCCTGAAACCCACCGAACTCGGGGAAGTTGTCTGGCGGTCCCTTTCCGCGATCTTCAACGATATTTTCGAAATCGATTTCACCGCGAGGATGGAAGACGAACTCGACAAGGTCGAGGAATCACTGGACAAGTGGCAGGACGCGGTCAGATATTTCTACGAACCGCTTTCGGCCGATCTTGAACAATTCAAGGGTAAACAGGCTGAATATAAAAAGATGTTCCAGGAAGAAACTGAAGAGAAATGTGAAAAATGCGGTAAGAAACTGATAAGAAAATGGAGCCGTAACGGGATATTCCTGGCCTGTCCAGGATATCCGGAATGCAAGTTCGCGAAATCGGTAGAAGAGGAAGAAAAGCTCGATAAGCAGTGCCCGAAATGCGGCGGCGAACTTAAATACAAATCAGGGAGATTCGGAAGGTTTATCGCCTGTTCCAATTATCCGGAATGCAAATATACCGAAACAGTGACTCTCGGTATTCCGTGTCCGGAGGATGGATGCGATGGCAAGATCGCTGAAAAGAAGACCCGACGCGGAAAGGTATTCTACGGGTGTAGCAGATATCCTGATTGCAAATTCGCGAGCTGGGACAAACCGACCGACAAAAAATGTCCTGAATGCGGCGAAGCATTCCTTGTGCAGAAGACGTCAAAGAAAAAGGGAGAGTACCTCAAATGCCCCGCCTGCAAGAGCGAGGTCGACATCTGATGTACGACGCGACTGTCGTCGGCGGGGGTCTTGCTGGTTCTGAAGCCGCCCTCCAGCTGGCCGACAGGGGAATGAGAGTCCGTCTTCTGGAAATGCGGCCTGTGTCAAATACTCCCGCTCACAAAACGGCCTTTCTGGCCGAGCTGGTATGCTCCAATTCCCTTAAATCCGAATCGCCTCAGACTGCTTCCGGACTTTTGAAAAAAGAACTGGATATCCTCGGCTGCAGGCTTCTTGATCTGGCAAGAAAGAATATGATCCCTGCCGGGCACGCTCTGGCTGTCGACAGGGATGCGTTCGGTTCCAGCGTCACTTCCGCTATCGAAAATCACGAAAATATCGATATCATCCGTAAAGAACAAAAGAATCTTGATATCGAGGGGCCAGCGATAATCGCCACCGGACCGTTGACATCAAAAGACCTTTCCGATTCCATTATTGAAAGATATTCCAGTGAAACGCTGTTCTTCTACGACGCCATATCGATATCGGTCAATGTGGAGAGCATCGATCACTCGCGCGTCTTCAAAGCTTCAAGGTATGACAAGGGAACGGCTGATTACTGGAATGTCCCCTTCGAAAAGGAACAATACGATGAATTGATCAGGTTTCTCTCCGGCGCTTCTCTCGCGCCAGTACATGAATTTGAGGAAAAGAAATATTTCGACGCGTGTCTTCCGATAGAGGTACTGGCTGAAAGGGGAAAGGAGACCCTAAGGTACGGGCCTCTCAAGCCAAAGGGCCTGACAGATCCCCGCACCGGAAAGGAACCATACGCCGTCCTGCAACTGAGACAGGAGACTCATAGCGGTACAATGGCCGGGCTTGTCGGTTTTCAGACAAGAATGACGAGACAGGGCCAGAAAGAACTCATGAAAATAATACCAGGTCTGGAAAATGCGGAAATACTGCGCTGGGGATCGATCCACCGGAATACATATATCGATTCGCCCAGGCTGCTCGATAGCGTTCAGATGTCAAGACAGCACGACGGGATCTATTTTTCGGGCCAGATGACCGGCGTCGAAGGGTATGTCGAATCCATAGCTCACGGATTGCTTACGGCGAGGAATCTTTTCAACAGGAGCAGGGGTAAAAAAGAGGAGATCTTTCCACAAGAGACGATCCTCGGAGCTCTTCAGCGTCACCTGGCGAACGCGCCGGCTCCTTTCCAGCCGATGAACGCCAACTTCGGGATCCTTCCTCCGGTCCAGGGAAAGAGAACAGACAGGAAATCACTAAAATACGAAAGATCTCTCTCGGCGATCGCCGGATTTCTGGGTAAAGTGTGATTCCCGTAATATCTTGTAAGCATGATTATCACTGTGATATATTCACCGGATGATGATCGATCTTTTAAAGAAATACATCATTTATCTGGGGATCGAACGAAGGGTCTCTGAAGCTACTCTGAGAGCTTATGAAGGGGACCTTCTGCAGTTCCTCGATCATGTCAGGGACCAGACGGGGTCGAGGCCGCGATTCAAAGAGATAGACTCCTTCTGTGTCAGATCTTTTCTTGGATCATTGTCAAGAAACGGATATTCGGCGAGAAGCGTCTCAAGAAAGATAGCTTCACTTAAATCTTTCTTCTCTTTCTGCGTAAAAGAAGGAGTCCTTGAGAAAAATCCCGTCTCGGGTATGTCCAATCCGAAGAGAGGGAGGGATCTTCCGGTATTCGCCGCGAGGGAGATAATGCAGAAGATGATGGATATACCTGATCTTACAAGCAAAAAGGGAATTCGCGACAGGGCGGTCCTGGAACTTCTCTATGGAACAGGGATGAGGCTCGCCGAATTGACAGGGTGTGATACCGGAGACTGCGATTTCAGCAGTTGCGTGATAAGGGTCCTCGGCAAGCGAAACAAGGAAAGGCTTCTTCCGCTATCAGGAGAAGCGGCGATATCCCTTAAAAGGTATATTGAGAATGAATACGGGGTCCCGCGGTCGGTCTTCAACGACAGGTCCCGGAGTATAGAGTTTCTTGGAGGAGAGAACAACCGGCCTCTTATCTCCGGCCCCGGCGGAAAGAGGATCAGCAGGAGAACGATACAGAGGATCGTGAAGAAATATCTGCAGCAGGTCGGAACGATGTCAAAGATGAGCCCGCATGTGCTGCGGCATACGTTCGCTACGCATCTTCTAGACGCGGGGGCTGACCTCAGAGCGGTCCAGGACCTTCTCGGGCACGCGAATCTCTCTACGACGCAGATCTACACGCATGTCACCACTGAAAGGCTTCGGGAGATATATGACAAGGCGCATCCGAGAGCCTGAGATCATGGTAAGACCGCCAGTTGTCAGGATCGCGTCAAGGCTTTGGGAAATAATCGGTTGATTGTACGGGCTATTTGAATATATTAATTCGGAAGTCCCAGTGTGGAGGGTGAAATGTTTAAAGGAACGACGATTCTTGGCATGAGAGAAGGAAAAAACGTCGCCATCGGAGGAGACGGACAGGTCACTTTCGGAGCCACGGTAGTCAAGCACGGAGCTAAGAAGATCAGAAGCCTTGGCAATGGCCAGGTCCTTGCCGGATTTGCCGGAAGCACCGCCGACGCGATGACCCTTTTTTCCAAGTTTGAGGGAAAACTCGAACAGTACAATAATAATCTTATGAAAGCCGCCGTCGAGACGGCAAAGGAATGGAGAAGCGACAAGGTGCTTCGAAATCTCGAAGCTCTCCTCGCAGTGATAGATTCAAAACATTCACTTATAATCTCGGGAAGGGGGGATGTCGTCGAGCCGGATGACGGTATCCTCGCGATAGGCTCGGGAGGTCCCTTCGCCCTGGCGGCGGCAAGGGCATTGAGAAAACACTCGAAACTGCCGGCCGCGGAGATCGTGGCCGAGGCACTTAGAATCGCTTCGGAGATCTGTATATACACCAACGACAACATCACCATCGAAACGATATGAGGTAGTCGAGATGAAGGAATTCACTCCACGCGAGATCGTACAGGAGCTGGATAAATATATTATCGGGCAGGATGAAGCTAAAAAGTCCGTAGCTATCGCGCTACGGAACCGTTGGAGAAGGAAGAGAGTCGGGGAGGGCCTCAAGGAGGAGATACTTCCGAACAATATCATAATGATAGGGCCGACGGGAGTCGGAAAGACCGAGATCGCAAGAAGGCTGGCTAAACTTGCCCAGGCTCCCTTCATAAAGGTCGAGGCGACGAAATTCACCGAAGTCGGATATGTCGGCAGAGACGTCGAATCGATGATCAGGGACCTGGTAGAGATAAGCATTAACATGGAGAAGGAAAGCCTTTTTGTCGAGGTCGAGGAAAGAGCTCTGGAAATAGCAGAAGAAAAGATCCTGGAACTGCTCCTGCCGGCAAGATCCGTCTCCGTGCTGAAAGACGACCCTGAAGCCGACGAAAGAAGGGCCCGCACCAAAGAAAAGTTGAAAGTAAAACTCCGGCAGGGAGACCTAGACGCGCGAGAGGTCACAATTGAGATCGTTGACAGGTCAAACCCGATGATCGAGATATTTACCGGAGCCGGATTCGAAGAGATGGGAGTAAAATTCCCCGAAGGTATGGACAGGATAATCCCAAAGAAAAAAAAGGGTCGGCGGGTATCGGTGCTGGAGGCGAGAAAGATTCTTGTTCAGGAAGAAAAGGAGAATCTTGTCGATATCGATACGATCGTTTCAAGGGCTGTCAGGGCGGTTGAAGAGTCAGGGATCGTATTTATAGACGAGATAGACAAGATCGCCAGGACGGGAAGCAGTCATGGTCCGGATGTCTCCAGGGAGGGAGTGCAGAGGGATATTCTTCCAATAATCGAGGGGTCCAGTGTAAACACCAAGCATGGAACGGTGAAAACAGATCATATCCTCTTCATGGCGGCGGGTGCTTTTCACATGTCGAAACCTTCCGACCTCGTGCCGGAACTGCAGGGTAGATTTCCGATAAGGGTGGAACTCAAGGCTCTCAGCGCGGCCGATTTCGAAAGGATACTTCTTGAGCCTGAGAACGCCCTGATCAAGCAGTATACCGCTTTGATCGAGACGGAGGGTTGTTCGATCAGATTCACACGCGGAGCTATAAAAGAGATAGCTTCCCTTGCTTTCAGGGTCAATCAGAAGATGCAGAATATCGGGGCGAGGAGACTGCACACGATCCTGAGCAGCCTTCTCGAGGATCTTCTCTACGACCTGCCGGATGAAGGGAAGAGTAAGGTCACTATAAACGAAAAGACAGTGAGGGATAAACTCGAAAAGATCGCTGAAGATGACGATCTTGCTAACTACATTCTTTAGGAGGGATGATGTCGAAATTAAGCAAAAAGGATTTTCTATCAATCAGGGATTTCTCAACGGAAGAGCTTGAAAAGATATTTGCCTTGTGCAAAAAGCAGAAGCCGCTGGCCAGGAATTTCACCCTTCCTCCTACTCATCCGGGAAGGGTCCTCGGGTGTATCTTCCATAAACCGAGTCTCAGGACGAGGATCAGTTTCGAAGTGGCGATAACCCAGCTGGGAGGTACCAGCCTTTATATTACGGACAAGGAGATAGGAATCGGAACGAGGGAAGCTCCCAAAGATGTCGGCGAAGTGCTCTCAAGATTCATCGACGGTATCATGATCAGGACGTTCGATCAGAAGATGGTCGAAGAACTTGCCGCGAACTCGACTGTTCCGGTGATCAACGGATTGACAGACCTGCTGCACCCTTGTCAGATAATGGGTGACATAATGACGGTGATCGAGCATCGCGGTTCGATCGAGGGGCAGAAGATAGTATTCATTGGAGATGGAAACAACGTATCTAGAAGCTGGTTGAACGCCGCGGCGAGATTTCCATTCAAATTCGTCCTGACATCTCCCGCCGGATATCAGATCGACGATTCATTCGTCAAAGAGGTGGCCAACGACGGCAATCCCGATTATGAATGGATAGAAGATCCGGCAGAAGCAGTCAAAGACGCCGATGTCGTCTACGCAGACGTGTGGACCAGTATGGGGCAGGAGGCGGAGAAAGCTCAGAGGCTTGAAAAATTCAAAGAATACCAGGTGAATGACCGCCTGATGGGTATGGCTAAAAGCGATGCCCTCTTCATGCATTGCCTGCCAGCTCACAGAGGCGAAGAAGTGACAGATTCCGTTATCGACAGCGCGAATTCGGTCGTCTACGATGAGGCAGAAAACAGGCTTCATATCCAGAGGGCGATCATAGCCCTGCTTATGCCGACGGACAGGGAGTTATAGAGTTTGAGGACACGATTTATATTTTCGGCCGTATTCTTGTTGATGACCGCCTGCGCGGTCGTGAAACCGCCGACGGGGGGGCCTGAGGACAAGACTCCTCCATCTGTCATCTCGACATCCCCTACTGCAGATTCGACCGGAGTGGGAAGGGAATCCGATGTCGTTATTTCCTTCTCCGAAAAAGTCGATGGCGAGAGTTTCAAGAGCCGGATCGAGACATATCCGGCCCTTGATTTTGAGAAGATATACACAAGGGGGACCGACCTGGTCATCAATTTCCGCGAGGAACTTCCGGAAACGACGATCTGCGTGCTTATCAAATCAGGGTTCAAGGATGATCACCTTGTCGTCAGCAGGAAGAATCACATCTTCTTTTTTTCCACTTCAGATTCTCTTGAATCGGGAGAGATATCCGGAAAGATACTTTTCAAGCAGAGACCTGATTCCAGTGGCGTGGCGCGCCTCGTGAGAATCAGCGAGGACACGATATCGGATCTTTACAGGGAAAAGGAATCAAGGACCGCTTTTGCTGACAAATTCGGTGATTACCGGTTCCGAGCGCTGCCGGCCGGAGGAAACAGATACCTTGTATGGTCTTTTATCGACAAGGATTCTGATGGCAGGTATTCGGCTGGAAAAGAATTCGCGACAGCATACCCTGATACTATTCTTCTCTCTTCCCTCGATCGGTCGATCGGGAGTGTCGATATGAATATAATCGATCCTGACGAACCGGGCACAATAAAGGGAGTGATCCGGAACATGACGGCGTTTCCGGGTCAGGGAGCGGTAAGATTCAACAACCTGGAAAAGGAAGATATCTTTTACTACGCGCAGGCGGATACGACGGGCAGTTATTTCGTAAGAAAGGCAGTTCCCGGTATATATCAGTGGATATCTTTCATAGATTTGAAACCCGATTCCATCCCCGGTGAATATACTGATCCTGAGGATTCAACAAAAGTCCTCGCTGAGCCGTTTGTCATCAGTGCCGATACGCTTAAGATAGACCCGGGTGAAGCCAGGGTCCTCGCTACCGTTGAACTGACAACGTGGGAGAAGGATGAGCGATAATATATATTTCGAAAAGATGCATGGAGCAGGTAACGATTTTATCATGATCGACGATCCTGAACGCCGTCCTGATATCTCACCCAGGCTCATCGAATCTCTCTGCAGACTTCATACCGGCATAGGAGCTGACGGCCTGATCCTGATACAGCCTGACGACCACCGTGATTTTCGCATGCGGTATTTCAACCGCGACGGCGGAGAAGCTCAGATGTGCGGTAACGGGGCAAGATGCGCCGCTTTATTCGCCTACAACAGGAAAATCGCGGGAAAAAGGATGTCGTTCGCGACCGGTTCAGGTGATATCAGGGCGGAGATACTCGATGATGGCGTAAAGATACTGATCGGAAGAGTCGATCGGGTTTCAGGCTCATTGAAGCTTGAAGGATCGGATCTAAAACCGTGGTTCGCCATTTGCGGGGTCCCTCACGCGATGCTTCTTGACGAAGACGTCCGGAAGATAGGCGGTGAGCGGTTCCTCGCTCTCGCGAGGTTGATACGCAACGATCGGGCTTTCGCTCCGGAAGGAACGAACTTCAACCTCGTAACGGTGCGCGGCAGGCATTCGCTCTCGTACAGGACATATGAAAGAGGAGTGGAAGATGAGACCCTGGCTTGCGGTACGGGAGCCGTCGCTATCTCGGTGATCACATCAAAAATGGGCCTGACGTCATCTCCGGTAAGCTGCGAGACTTCGGGCGGGGATATCCTGCAGGTTGAATTCACTCTTGACGATACGGGTGCGACCGATTGTCACCTGTCCGGCCCGGCAGTCGTATCTTTCACCGGAACGATACCGGTAACGGGATACGAACGATAAGTCTTGATATCTTCTGCGGATTCTCACAGATTTGATTGTGACCTGCCAGGAGGATATATGCGGAGAGTCCGAGTAATTCTGTATTTCATCACTGTTCTCGCCATTCTGAATCCCGCCCCGTCAAATGCCCAGTATCCATTCGGAAAAAACAAAGTACAATACTACCCAAAAGGATGGCGGGTTATTGAGACCGAGCACATGGATATCTATTACTATCCCGACGAGCTGGCTATCGCCGAGTTCATCGCCGGTATGGCCGAAGAAGTCTATGAGGAATATTCTGCTTTCTTCGACCTGGAAATCGAGAGGCGCGTCCCCATAATTCTTTATGGAACGCATCACGATTTCAAGGAGACGAATATAATACCTTACACCATATCTGAAGGAACGGGAGGGTTCACTGAATTCATCAAGGGACGGGTCGCGATCCCTTTCATGGGATCTTATGGGAAGCTCAAGAGAGTATTCAGGCACGAAATGGTACACGTATTCATGCTTGAAAAACTTCGTGTCGTGATGCACAGGCAACGAAGATACACATACATGCATCCGCCTCTCTGGTTTACTGAAGGTCTCGCGGAATTCCTCGCCCTTCGCGGGATGGACAGCGAAGCCGAGATGTTCATGCGCGACGCGGTCATTACAGACAGGTTATACTACCTCGACGACCTGTGGCGGATAATGGGAACTTATATGATGTACAAACATGGAGAATCGGTACTTCACTATATCGCGACGAGGTTCGGTGATGATGCAATAAGGATGATCCATGAGAACTGGTGGAAATCGGACAAATTCGACCTGATCCTGCTCAGCACGATAGGCATCGGCCAGAACCGCCTCGACAGGGATTACCGGGAATACCTCAAGAAAAGATATTATCCGTCCGTGATGACACGAAGACAGGCTTTTGAAATACTCGAAAGGCTTTCGCCGGAAGAAAGGTCTTTTGAAAATCATCCCGCTTCAATAAGGGGTTCTGATTCGAAGGATAGAACGTTCTGCACCGGATTCGGGCTGGGAAGTATCGATATATTCGAACTTGAAAAAGACAAGAGGGGGAGGCAGAAAAAAAGGACAATCATAGAAGGAGGAAGGAGTGACAGGTTTGAATCGATACCACTCCTGAGAAGCCGCATATCGTCAAGGAATGATACTCTTGTATTCGTTTCAAAATCCGGAAAGAGGGATGTGATATACCTCTACCGCGCGGATGAAGAAAAGATAATATCATCGGTCAGGTGTGATGAGGTCAGGATGATAAATTCTCCCGTCATCTCGCGCGATGGAAAATCAGTCGTATTTTCCGCTCTGGATAACAAAGGAAAGACAGATCTGTATATAAAGGATCTCGATGACGGGACGCTTGAGAGGATCACCGACGACTATTATGAAGACCTGAGCCCCGACTGGCATCCTGACGGAAAAACGATCATATTCAGTTCCGACAGGACAGGCGGGGAACCTGGAGACGAGAAGGCGATTTTCTCAATCGACCTAGCGACCAGGCGGATCACAAGACTGACGGCCGGGCACCAGAGGGATATCGATCCCAGGTACATGCCTGACGGGAACGGGATCCTCTTTTCATCGGACAGAGACGGGGTCTTTGACATATACCTTCAAAAAGATGGAGTCCTCTACAGGCAGACAAACCTCCTCGGAGGGGCCTTTGAACCTGTCCCCGAATACGATGGCGATACTTTTCTCCTCTCGGCATACAGCGAAGGAGCCTATCACGTCTACAGGAAAATAATCGAATACGATAATATCGTCAGCGCCAGGAATATGCCGGGGAAAATCGATATTTCCTGGGACCCCAGGCCGAGTGATTCGACATCGGTGTACCTCAACAAGGATTACAACCTCAGATTCGGACTTGATCTGATCGCGGCCGCTTTTTCCGTCGATCCTGATTACGGGTACATGGGAAACGGAGCCCAGATCTTTCTTACCGACGTGATGAGCGATCATCATCTGGTGTTTCTTTTCGGCAGCGCTTCTGATGATTTTTCTGATTTCTGGGATAACGCGAACCTGGGGTTCACCTACATAAACGAAAAAGAGCGGCTGAACTACGCTTTCGGCGCATTTCATCTTGCCGGGTATATCGGTTCGGTCCACGGATTGATAAGGTTTGAAAGGCGATATGGAGTCATGGCCGGCCTGAGCTACCCGATATCAAGATTCAGGCGGGTCGATTTTCAGACTATCTTTAAATACATGGAACGAGATGATGATATCACCTACCTGGGAACGCAGGTCGGCAAGACGACCCTCGTCTCGAATCATCTTTCCTTTACCTCGGATAATATCGTCTGGACGGTGGGAGGGCCGCTCAACGGACACAGGATGAATATATCCCTTGGAAGGTCATTCGACATCAATGGATCGAGATACGAAAGCACGACCTTTCAGTTCGATCTCAGGCATTATATAAATTTCGGCCCCAGGTTCGTCTTCGCGCAGAGGCTGGTGACGCGTAAAGCATGGGGCAGCGATATCCAGCTTTTTTATCTCGGTGGAGCCTGGGACCTGAGGGGGTATGATTTCAGGCAGTACGCCGGAAAGGCTATCTTCCTGCTTAACAGCGAATTCAGGTTTCCTCTTGTCGACGATCTTCTGATAAGGTTCCCTTTCGGACATATCGAGTTTCCCGTATTCAGGGGTTCGGTCTTTGTTGATGCGGGCAAGGTCGATGGGTTCATCTATGATACCGGCTGGATAGGAAGCATCGGTACTGGAGTGGAGATGAATCTCGGATATCTGCCCGTGATACGGGTCAATTTTGTCAGGAAGACCGATTTCAAGACGATAGCCGCCGATACGAACTTTGATTTCTTCATCGGCTTCAATTTTTAATACAGGGCCCTGAAAGATCAGGGATCTGTTTCGGAAGCTTTCAGCACATCCAGGGCCAGATTGAACCTGTTAAAGGGGGCGCTGAGCTGAACTCCGGCAATGTGGGGAGCGAGTTCAGAGAGAAGTCCGGCTGCGATCGACACGCCTTCTCTTGAAGCTTCTTCACCGGTCGGCGCTTCTTTCATCCTTCTCATTATAATGTCGGGGACGGAGACGCCGGGAAGCTCATTGTTCATGAATTCGGCGTTTTTATAACTGACCAGTGGCCAGATCCCAGCGATAATGGGTATTTCCATCGATTTGATCCTCGATCGGAACTTTTCGAATATTTCAATATCGAATACCGGTTGAGTGATTGCGAATTCAGCTCCAGCCTCCACTTTCCAGTGAAACCTGTCGATCTCCAGTTCAAAATCAGCCGCTCCGGGATTCACGCCCACGCCGACAAGAAAAGAAGTAGGGCTTCCGAAATCATGGCCACCTATGTCGAGGCCCCTGTTGAGGCCGAATAAGACATTTGTCAGGCCTATAGAGTCGATATCAAAGACCGACGTAGCGTCAGGATAATCTCCCGCCTTGACCGGGTCTCCGGTGATTATGAGGATGTTCCTGAGGCCGAGGGCGTGCGCTCCGAGAAGATCCGATTGCATTCCGATGATATTCCTGTCCCGGCAGCAGTAGTGAAGGACCGATTCGATACCCGACTTCTTTTCAATGAGCACGGCCATGGCGAGAGGGCTCATCCTCGATGAAGCGCGCGGGCTGTCAGGGATATTGATGGCGTCTATTCCGCTCTCTTTCAGTCTTTCCGCCGAAGCGATCACCTTGTCCGGCTCACAGCCGCGAGGGGGGACAAGCTCGACAAGCCTGACGAATTCTTTTGAGGTTATCTTTGAAGCGAGGAGTGATTTGTCGCCGATGGGGACAGACCTGTCGATAGGATCTGGCGTTTCGTCCTTAATGGTGACCGTCACATGGTGTTTCGCGGGCTTTACGGAACTCAGAGCGTTTCTCATCGCTTTGATATGTTCCGGCGTCGTTCCGCAGCATCCTCCGACCACGCTCGCTCCGGCCGAGACAAAGCGTCTTGAATATTCGGCTAGATATTCGGGAGATGCCATATATATGTTTCTTCCATCGACATTCTGCGGGATACCGGCGTTCGGTTGCGCTGAAAGGGGTGTCTCCACAGTCCGGGCCATTTTTTCTATCGCCTCGAGAGTTATTCTCGGACCCACGGAGCAATTCACTCCGACGACGTCAGCTCCCCATTCGCTTAGCCTCATGGCAAATTCTTCAGGTTCAGTCCCGAAAAGTCCCAATCCGTCCTTCTGCAGGGTCATCTGGGCGATGATCGGAAGATCGCATATCTTTTTCACGCCGTTCATCGCCTGGTGCAACTCGTTCAGATCAGAGAAAGTCTCGAGTATGAAGAGGTCTACTCCGCCTTCGAGGAGAGCGAGTCCCTGTTCCTGGAAAAATCCTGCCGCCTCTTCGTTGGAGGTCGGGCCCCAGGGCTCGATCTTGATGCCGAGAGGGCCTATCGAACCGGCAACGAGAGCTTTTCCCGAAGCGGCTCTTCTGGCAAGACGGGTACCCTCGATATTGATCTTCTCGATCTTTGAATCAAGACCGTGAAGTTTAAGTTTTACGCGGTTAGCTCCGAATGTGTTCGTTTCGATGACATCGGCGCCAGCGGCGACGTACTGGCGATGGATCTTTTCGATCAGAGTGGGGTTGGAAAGGTTTATCTCGTCAAAACACCGGTTGATGAAAACCCCGTGATCGTACAGAACGGTACCCATCGCCCCGTCGAAAAGGACGACGCCCTCTTTGAGCAAACTCATGAAATCGCCGGTCATCGGATCCTCGCCTTTCTGAAAAGAACCAAAAAGAGTATAAATACTTCAATCTTGCATATTGACCCGGGTTGACGTAGTATATACTGGAAATGGTTATATTTACAGTAATTTTTAGCTTGAAGCACTATAACAAAAGAGGAAAAGATACATATGCGCTGGTCTGAAAGCTGTATTCCGACATTGAAAGAAACACCGAGAGATGCCGAGATACCGAGTCACATCCTTATGCTCAGGGCAGGATTGATAAAGAAACTTACTTCCGGTGTATATACGTTCCTGCCGATCGGATTCAAGGTCCTGAAAAAAATCGAGAATATCATACGGGAGGAAATGGACAGGGCGGGATGCCAGGAAGTATTGATGCCGATCCTTCACCCGGAAGAGATATACGAAGAAAGCGGCAGGCTTAAAAGCTTCGGGCCGGAACTTTTCAAGCTGAAAGACGGGAGAAACAGGACGTTCGCTCTCGGTCCGACTCACGAAGAGGTAATCACGATGGTGGCGCGCGATGAGATGCGTAGCTACCGCGATCTGCCACAGTGCCTCTACCAGATACTGACCAAATTCAGGGACGAGATCCGTCCAAGGTACGGAGTGATGAGAGCCCGCGAATTCATAATGAAAGATGCCTACAGTTTCCACGCGGATGACAGATCTCTTGACGAGACATACAGGAAGATCGAAAAAGCGTACAGGAGGATCATCGATCGATGCGGACTGGAATTCAGGGTTGTCGAGGCGGAATCCGGTTATATCGGGGGGAACGAGTCTCATGAATTCATGGTCCTCGCTGAAAACGGAGAGGACAGGATATTGAGCTGCGAGTGCGGCTACGCGGTAAATCTTGAAAGGGCAGTAGCGATTGAAAAGGATGGCAACAGGGGAAAAGGATCGGGGGAAGCGTACAGGGAAGTAGACACGCCAGGGGCTTCGACCGTGGAAGATGTATCTAGTTTTCTTGATGTAAGCGAGACTGAAATAGTAAAGACCCTTCTCTATCATTCAATGGGAAAAATGATAGCGCTTCTCGTCCCCGGAGACAGGGAAGTGAACGATATAAAGCTGATCAGGATACTGGATGATCCCGAAGCGCGGTTTCTGCTCCCTGAAGAAGTCCTTGAATTGACGGGTGGACCGGTGGGGTATTCCGGCCCTGTCGGACTTCCCGAAGGGACTGTCATTTGCGCCGACAGGCTGATTGAAAAATATTCAGGCATGATTGTCGGAGCAAACAGGAAAGAGAAGCATCTTATCGGTGTCGAAGCGGGAAGGGATTTCAAAATAGATATGATCGACGATTTCGTCATGGCCCGGGAAGGAGACCTTTGCCCTTTGTGTAAAAAGGAGTTGAGATCAAGCAATGGAGTCGAAGTAGGGCATATTTTCAAGCTGGGCACAAAGTATTCGGAAAGCATGAACGCCTCCTTCCTCGATGAAAAAGGAGAGAGCCACAATTTTATAATGGGGTGCTACGGTTTTGGAGTGAGCCGGATGGTGGCGGCCGCGATCGAACAGCATCATGACAAGGATGGTATCATATGGCCGGATTCGATCTCTCCTTTCGACCTGATAATACTCCCCGTCAATGTATCCAACAGCGAGATCATCGATGCGGCGAAAGCGCTCGAGCGGGAATTCACCGAAAACGGGTACGGCGTTCTTCTCGATGACAGAGATCTGAGCCCGGGGGTCAAGTTCAAGGATTCCGAATTGATAGGTGTGCCTCTGAGAGTGACGATCGGGAAAAAACTCGCCGACGGAATAGTCGAATTATTCCATAGAAAAACCCGACAGGTTGAAGAGGTCCCTGTCGGGGAAATATTCGAAAAGATCGTCGAGCTTCGAAAGCTCTAGGATCCCATAGTTGTTTTTGATAGTCTGGATTTCATCCTGGCGGCTGTTCTGTGATGGATTATCCCTTTTTGGACCGATTTGTCGATCGTCGATACTATACCTGGGAATTTTTCCTTCGCTTCCTCAGCACTCTCGACAGCTTTGAAAGCTTTTACAGCCTTACGCAGAAAAGACTTGTGATCTTTGTTTCTTTCGCGCCTTTTGGCATCCTGACGTATGCTTTTCCATGCGGACTTATGATTCGGCATCTTTTTATCACCTCCAACGTTCCGGTAACATAAACCAAGGATGCGCTTTTGTCAAGTATCGATAAAGAAAAACTTAAAGATATTCTCGGAGGGATACCTGATTCTCCAGGAGTCTACATGATGAAAGACTCCATGGGCAGGATCATCTACGTGGGAAAGGCAAAGATCCTGAAAAACAGGGTCAGAAGTTATTTCCAGTCGAAGGAGAGTCTTGACGCGAAAACGGCGGTTCTCGTCGAATCTGTTGATTCCGTGGAATATATGGCTACCGAAAACGAAGTGGAAGCTCTCGTCCTCGAATGCAACCTGATCAAGGAATACAGGCCGAAGTACAACGTGAGGTTGAAAGACGACAAGAAATACCCTTTTCTAAAACTGACCAGGAGAGAAAAATATCCAAGGCTGATGATAACGAGAAAGATCGAGAATGACGGTTCGGAATATTTCGGTCCGTATACCGACGTTGGCGCCGTGCGGCGCACTCTTAAGCTGATCAAGTCGATATTTCCGTTGCGTGATTGCGGCGGACCGCGATTCAGGAATGAAAGCAGGCGGGAATGCCTCAATTACCAGATAGGAAGATGCCTCGGGCCATGCACGGGCAATATTGACCGGGACGGATATCTCGAAATCGTTGACCAGGTCAGTCTTTTTTTGAAAGGAAAGAACAGAAAGTTGAAGGAGGTTCTCAGAAAAAGAATGAACCGCCTTTCTGAAAAAATACGTTACGAGGAGGCATCTGTCGTAAGGGACCAGCTCAGATCGATCGAGAAGATCAGCGAAAAACAGAACGCCGTCGAGGTAAAAGGATATGATGAGGATTATATAGCGGTATCGACTGAAGGTAAACAGTCGTGCGGCGTGGTCATGCGGGTGCGCGACGGACGCATACTCGGAATTGAAAACTTTATCCTCTCCGACACGGAGGATATTCCCCGGCCTGACCTTTTTAATTCTTTCTCGAGTCTCTACTACGTCTCTGCTACCGATATACCACGTTCTCTCTACATGCAGGTCGAGCCTTCTGAAAAAACGGTCCTTGAAGAGTGGCTGAAGAAAAAGACGGGGAAAAAGATATCGATAAGAGTCCCGAAACGCGGACACAGAAACGATCTCCTGAGACTTGCGGCAAAGAACGCCGCGATGAAGCTTGTCGCCTCGACGGGAAGAAAGACTCCGGTGATCGAGCTGCTCGTAGAGGTCAAAAGGACCCTTGGGTTGAATAAAACGCCTTTCAGGATAGAGACTTTTGACATATCCAATATTCAGGGATCCGAAGCGGTCGGATCGATGGTCACTTTTCAAAACGCCGCGCCTGTCAAATCCGGATACAGGCATTACAGGATCAGGGATGTCGATAGTGTGGACGATTATTCGATGATGAAGGAAATGCTGACAAGAAGGCTTGCAGCGCTGAAGACCGGGCACTCACGAAAACCCGACATGATACTTGTAGACGGAGGAAAGGGCCATGTTTCTTCTTCTCTAGATGCGATGAGCGAATCGGGGATAACAGGTATAGAGCTCGCTGGTATCGCGAAGAAGAACGAAGAGATATTCCTCGCCGGTATGCCGGACCCGGTCGTTCTGCCGAGAAGAAGCGAAGTTTTGAAACTTTTCCAGAGGATGCGGGACGAGGCTCACAGGTTCGCCATCGAGTACCACCGGAAATTAAGAAGCAGGAAGATCAGCCATTCAGGGCTTGACGATATAGAGGGGGTAGGGGAAAAGCGAAAGCTTGCCCTTCTTATCGAATTTGGAAGCCTGGAAGAGGTCAGGAAAGCCTCTCTTGCCGAGATCGAAACTGTACAGGGAGTAGGAAAGAAAGTTGCCAGAAAGATATTCGAACATTTCAGGGACGCATAAAAAGAGCTTCAATCTTGAGACGATGGCCGAACGATATATCGATCATTTGATTGTTGAAAAAGGTTTAAGCAGAAATACCATAATGGCATATAAGGCTGATTTGATAAAATACATTAAGTATTTAAAGAGTGGAGGCATGACCTCGGTCGTTCAGATAACCCTTGATTCCAGCCTTGCGTTTGTATCAGACGGTACAAAGGATGTCTCTGCTTCTTCAAAATCGCGTCTAATGAGCGCGATCAAGGGTTTTCACAGGTTTATGTACAGCGAGGGTGTGATCCGAGACCTTGAGATGGAAAGAGTCTCGGCTCCGAAATATCTTCGGAAGATACCTTTTGTCCTGACGCAGCCGGAAATCGAAAGACTCCTGTCAGCGCCGGACCCCGATATCCTTGGGTTAAGGGATACCGCGTTGATGGAGATGGCCTACTCTGCCGGATTAAGGGCATCGGAAGCCTGCGGCCTGAAGTTCGAATCGATGAACGCCGGGTCCAGGATAGCGAGAATAAGGGGAAAAGGGAGCAAGGAAAGGATCGTACCGTATGGGAAAAAGGCCTCGAGAGCGCTCGACATGTATATAAAGGAGAGCAGGCCATTCCTGTTGAAAAACGGGACATCCGAATATCTCTTTCTGAACTATCGTGGAAAACCGATATCAAGGGTCAGTTTCTGGAAAATGATCAAGAAATACGCTCAGATCAGCGGGCTTCCATCAACAATCACGCCGCATACCCTTCGCCATTCCTTCGCGACTCATCTGGTCGAGGGAGGGGCTGACCTTCGAGCTGTCCAGGAATTACTTGGGCATTCAAGTATTTCAACGACACAGATATACACGAGGCTTGATATCGATTACCTTCTCGAGGTCCACAGGACATTTCATCCCAGGGGTTAGGAAACGAATATAATCAGTTGACAGGTATGGGACTTTCTCTTAGCATTACGTGTCTTTTCGTGCGTGCCGGTGATATTGGGCCAGCGCGCTATATATTTGCGAAGAAGGGCGCCGGATGGTTTACCAGATCCGTTTGACACAATTTGAGGGGCCTCTGGACCTGCTGTTGCATCTCATCCGCAGGGACAAGATCAACATCTATGATATCCCCGTCTCACATATCACGAAGGAATATCTTTCATATATCGATATAATGAAAGAGTTGAGGCTTGAAGTGGCAGGCGAGTTCTTCGTAATGGCAGCGACCCTGATGAGGATCAAGGCCCAGATGCTTCTTCCGAGAAGAGAGGAATCTGATGAAGAGGAGGAAGATCCCAGGGAAGAACTTGTCAGAAACCTTCTTGAATACAGAAAATACAAGGAAGCAGCTGTCTGTCTCGCGCAGAAGGAGATAGACCGGCGAAAGATTTTTCCAAGGCCGACCCAGAGACATTCAGTCACACAGGAAGAGAGTGAAGACGACAGGATGGAAGTCTCAGTCTTTGACCTGGTCGATGCCTTCAAAAAGGTGATGGAAGAACTCAAGAACCAGGTCAGTTACCGGATCAGGAAGGAACAGTATACTATAGAAGAAAAGATTGACCTGATCAGAGACCGTATGAGCAAACGATCAGAGGTCCTTTTCTCCGAACTTTTCGCGGGGGTATATGACAAACTTGAGGTCATAGTGACATTTCTGGCTGTCCTTGAAACTGTGAAATCGGGTTTTCTGGCGGCTCGTCAGATGTCCCAGGGGAATGATATATGGTTATACAGGCAGGAAACCGGAAAATCGGGAAATGAAGAGAGAAAAATAGATGGAATACCAGCATGAATCCGAACCTGACGTGAAGAAGACCGAGAGCGAGGTAGAAGCGCTTCTTTTCGCGTCTGACGGACCACTGTCAGCGGCCCGGATAGCATCCCTTACGGGTGTTTCCTCGGTAAAAACGATAAAAGACGCTATCAGGGTACTGGAAGAGTTTTACAGAACGAATGAAAGAAGTTTCGGCATCGTGGAGATCGCCGGAGGATATCAGATCACGACCTGTTCTGAACACGCGCGGCTTGTCGCTTCTCTTTTCAAGAGCAGGAGGAAAGCAAGGCTGTCTCAGGCTGCCCTGGAGACTCTTGCGATCATAGCGTATAAACAGCCTATCAACAGGCTGGAGGTCGAAGCTATCCGCGGGGTAAATTGCGATGGGGTGCTCTCGACCCTTATCGACAGAGAACTGATAGTGATTACCGGTCGAGGGGAGGGAATAGGAAAGCCTTATCTCTATTCTACCACGACAAAGTTCCTCGAATATCTGGGGCTCAAGGATTATCGCGATCTGCCCAGCATCGAAGAGCTTGAAAAAAGCCTTGAAGATATCGACCTGATTCCAAAACCTGTCGATCAGGACGATCGATCCGAAAATGAAACGGAAAAGCGCTCTGAAAGTGATACCGATAGCGATGAGAAGGATGACCTGTGTGACCGGGAAGAAGAATCAGAGATTACCCCTGGCGAAGAGCCGGAAGAGGATAGCGGGATCAGCATCGATAGTGACAGGTAATGGTTGCCAGGATTAGAATCAACCGCTTTCTCGCCGCGTCAGGCCTCGGTTCCAGAAGGAAAGTCGAGGACCTGATAAAGCGGGGAAGTGTTTTTGTGAACGGACTTGAGATCCGCGATCTGTCGGCGAGGGTGGACCCTGAGCGTGATATCGTAACTTTGGACGGGGAAGAGATCATTAACGCGCCTGGGTCCCTGGTGCTTGTCATGAACAAGCCGGTGGGTGTCCTCAGCACGGTGACCGACAGTCATAACAGGAAAACAGTACTGCAACTGGCAAGGGAAAAAGGGTATAATGAAAGATTGTATCCCGTTGGAAGGCTTGACCTGAACAGTTCGGGGATCATTTTTCTGACGGATTACGGTGATCTGGCTTTTCGCCTGACCCACCCCAGGTACAAGATCGAAAAGACGTATATTGTCACGGTAAAAGGAAATGTATCGAAAAAAACTGTCAGGGAAATGGCTTCAGGGGTCCAGATCGACGACTTTACGACAAAACCGTGCGAGGTGAGGATTCTGGAAGGAGATGGAGAAAAGACTACTGTCGAGATCGTATTGAGGGAAGGGAGAAAGAGACAGATCAGGAGGATGTTTTCCGCCTTCGGGCACAAGGTCATATCACTGCATAGATCGGCGATAGGAGATCTGGTCTTTAATGATCTTGATCCGGGAGGGATACGCCGGTTGACAGAGGGTGAAGAAAAGCACTTAAAGGAACTTGTCGGGTTGTAGAAGGAGACTCGAAAATGAACATTAAAAACCGGATGAAACAGCATTTAAGAAAAGTGAAACCATATGTGCCAGGAAAGCCGGTCGAAGAACTGAGAAGAGAAAAGAATATCAAGGGAGAGATATTAAAGCTCGCTTCGAATGAAAATCCTTATCCCGCGCTTGATGAGATCAAAGAGGCGATAATCAGGGAGCTGGACCAGATCGGAAGATACCCCAATTCTGGAAGCCACTACCTATGTCATGAACTGGCAGAGTATTACAGGCTTGATCCGGGGCAGATATTTGTCGGAAATGGATCGAACGAGATACTCGATCTGCTGGTAAGAGCCTTTATAGGACCGGGTGAGGATATCGTTTATCCATTTCCCAGTTTTATAGCTTATCCGCTGATCTGTCAACAGGCGGGGGTCAATGATATCAAAGTCCCTCTCGATGATTACCGGATAGATCTCGAAGCGGTAAGCAAGGCGATTACTCGCGACACAAAGATGGTCTTCATTTGCAATCCGAACAACCCGACCGCCACATATGTCACCGGTGAAGAACTCGATCTCTTCCTGGCTTCGATACCCAGGGAGATAATAATCGTCCTGGATGAAGCGTACTACGAATATGTGACTGCCGATGACTATCCCGACTCTCAGAAACTGCTTGAATCTTATGATAACATAATCATCCTGAGGACGTTCTCAAAAGTCCATTCCCTTTCCGGCCTCAGGATAGGATATTCGATATCCCATCCCGACCTGGCTACCTGTCTTCACATGGTAAGGCAGCCGTTCAACGTAAACCGGATCGCGCAGATCGCGGCAAGGACAGCCCTGAAACATATCGACAAACTCAGCGGCAGGATCAAAGAAAACGCTTCAGAACGGGAATTTGTCAGAAATGAATTGATCGGTATGGGATTTACCGTTCCTGAGTCTCAGACGAATTTTCTTCTTGCCGTTCCTGAACTCGAGTGCAGCGGTATCGTCGAAAAGATGATGGATCTTGGCGTGATCATCAGGGGAATGGCTCCATTCGGCCTGGGAGATGAATCTTTCCGCGTCACCGTGGGAAAACCTGAAGAAAACAGAAGATTCCTTGATACCCTGAAAAAGGTATTGTGACCGGGCTAGAGAATAACCAGGGATATTATGGATCTGAATGAAAAAACCAAACTGATCCTGGCAAGGATGGTAGTGACAATTGACGGACCGGCCGGTTCGGGGAAAAGCACCACAGCGTCCATGCTCGCTGAAAAACTCGGCCTGACATACCTGGATACGGGAGCTATGTACAGGGCGGTGACATGGGATATACTGGAAAATAAAATAGATCCCGAAGACGAGGAGATGGTGACGGCAAGGACCAGGGAACTCGACCTTGAGATGAAATATGTGGAGGGAGTCCCGTCCTTCTTCCTCGGCGGAGAAAAGCTTGGTGAGAGGATCAGATCGCAGAGGGTATCTTCTGCGGTATCGCCTGTAAGCAGGCATCGGGGAGTAAGAGAAGCGCTTGTCAGGATCCAGCGGTCGATATCGGAAGAAGGAGGCGTTGTAGCCGAAGGGAGAGACACAGGAACGACAGTTTTCCCGTTCGCCGACGTAAAGATATATCTTGTTGCCGATATAGAATCGAGGAGTAAGCGCAGAGTGTCGCAACTAAAGGAGATGGGGCTTGATGGTGAGGTCGGATCGATAAAGAATAACCTTGAACAACGGGATCAGATAGATTCCACCCGCCAGCACAGCCCGCTTAGAAAACCGCCCGGATCAGTCCTGGTGGACACGTCTGGCATATCTATCGAAGACCAGGTCGGGTTGATCAGTGATATCGTGATCAAAAAAGCTGAAGAGCTGGCGGATCTGCGAGTATGGCCGGGAGAAAAGAATGAACAGTCAAAAAAGCCTGTGTACTGGACCATCGTCTCGACAGCAATCCATTTATTCTACCGTGTCGTCTTCGGCCTCAGAAGATATGGTTTAGAAAACATATCTTACAGGGAAAATTATATTTTTGCCTCAAATCACATCTCGTATTCAGACCCACCGATCATAGGGTCCTCCCTTAAAAGGAAAATATGGTTTCTCGCCAAAAAAGAACTGTTCAAGAATTTTCTTTTCGGCTGGCTGATAAGAAAATTCAACGCTATTCCCGTCAAAAGGGGTGAAGCGGACAGGGTTTCGGTGAAGACGATCACCGAAAAACTCATGGCGGGAGATTCTGTCCTTCTGTTCCCGGAAGGAACAAGGTCGAGGAACGGCAAAATCAGGAAATTGAAATCAGGGATAGGGTATTACGCCCTCCAGACGGGAAGGCCGATAGTGCCATTATTTATATCCGGCGCTGATGATCTGAAGGCGTGTTTTCTGAGGAAAAAAAAGATGGAAGTCCGCATAGGCAGACCTGTCAGGATAGATCCGGATTATCATTCTGATGATAAAAAAGAGGATTACAATATGCTCGCGCAGATGACCATGGAAGAAATGGTCATGATGAAAAATGACTCGGAAAATTAAAATAATCACTTCTCCACACACCGGTTACTGTTTTGGCGTAAAGCGCGCTATGAGGCTGATCGAGGAGAGGCTGGAAAGTTGCAGGCTTTATTCGACCGGCGCCGTGATCCATAATCCCCAGGCAGTGGAGAGGCTTCAATCCCGGGGAGTGATCCCCGTTTCCTCCATTGAAGAGATGAAGTGTGGAGATACGCTTATTATCAGGGCGCATGGCGTAGACCCGGAAATGATCGAAAAATGCGAAAGGATGGGAATAGAACTCATCGATACGACCTGTCCCTTTGTAAAAAGGATCCATGACTACGTCGAAGAGATGTCCGCCGATTCACGGGAGATCATAATCCTTGGAGACGCAAGACACCCGGAAGTCAAAGGAATAGCGGGGAGGGCGAGGGAAAAAGCTCTGATCCTGGATTCCATAGAATCTGCCAGAATCATCGAAGGGATCGACAAAGCCGGGGTAGTGATCCAGACGACTTTTCCGAGAGAAAAGTCGAGGATGATCATAGAAGAACTTGAAAAAAGGATAGGCGATCTCCAGGTCCACGATACTATCTGCGAAGCTACGACGATGAGGCGTCAGGCGACACTCAGCCTGGCTGAGGAAGTCGACATGATCCTTGTCGTGGGTGGAAAGGAAAGCTCAAATACCAGAAGACTTTACCAGATGTGCCTTGACATGGACATCCCGGCCAGATTTATCGAAACAGCCAGCGAAATCGAAGATTCATGGTTTGAAGGTTGTGACGAGGTCGGACTGACGACCGGGACGTCGACACCGGGCTGGGTAATCGAGGAAGTCCTTACCAGATTATCAGAGATCCAGTAGACCTAAAGACCTGCAATAATAGCAATAAAACCCTTGCATAAGAGCTCCGGACTTAATATCATTCTAGCTGTTAAAAAATCCATTTGGAAAGGGGCGATTTATTAATGCACGAAGAAAAATTCGAGGAATCCTTGCAGGACCCCGGTATATCCGGGACAGAAGAGAAAGAGGTATCAGTCGGTACTGAAAAATCTGCCAGAAAGTATTCCTACCTCAGCATGTTTGACAAGGTATCAGACGAATCAGTCGATACTGTCATCGAAGAAGACCAGGAATGGTCGGACATGGTCAACGCTTTCGGTTCTGAATCCGAGAACCTTAAAGAGGGGAGAGTAGTCCGCGGGACTGTCTATTCAGTCAGCGAAAAAGAGATTATTCTCGATGTCGGATTCAAAAGCGAAGGAACAATCCCGATCAATGAGTTCGCCAATTGCAAAGAAGTGAAGAAAGGCGACGTCTTTGATGTTTTCCTGGAAAAAATGGAGAACCAGGACGGACTTATCGTACTTTCAAAGATGAAAGCCGATTTCCTGAAAGCATGGGATGAGATCAAGGAAGCATACGATACGAGCAACGTGGTCAAGGCGAACGTGGACAGAAGGATCAAGGGTGGGCTTGTCGTCAAGCTTATGGGCGTCGACGCGTTCCTGCCAGGTTCCCAGATAGCTTTGAGGCAGGTTCCAAATCTTGATGAACTGCTCGGACAGGAACTTGATTGCAAGATCATCAAGTTGAACAAGAGAAGACGCAATATCGTCGTTTCGAGACGCGTCGTTCTTGAGGCGGAAAGAGAAGAGAAGAAGAAGACTATTCTTTCCGAGATCCAGGTCGGAGAAGAGCGTGAAGGTGTTGTCAAGAATATCACCGATTTCGGCGCTTTTGTCGATCTTGGAGGGATAGACGGACTTCTGCACCTTACAGATCTCACATGGGGCCGGGTAAGCCATCCATCCGAAGCAGTTGCTATCGGCGACAAACTGAAAGTCAAGATCCTCGATTTCGATCCTGAACGCGAGAGGATCTCTCTTGGATTGAAGCAATTGACTCCGTACCCGTGGGAGGGCGTAGAGGAAAGGTATCCTGCCGGGAAGAAGATAAGAGGCAAGGTTGTCTCGATAACCGATTACGGTGCTTTCGTCGAACTTGAAAAGGGAATCGAAGGGCTCATACATATCTCCGAGATGTCCTGGACGAGGCATGTCAAACATCCTTCAAAGATAGTCGCCATAGGAGATGCCGTAGAAGCGGTGATCCTGAATATAGACAAGGAACATGAAAAGATATCGCTTGGCCTTAAACAGCTTGAGCCTGATCCATGGAAAGCGCTTGAGACAAAATACCCGTCAGGCACGAGATTGAAGGGCAAAGTCCGAAATCTCACGAATTTTGGCGCGTTTGTCGAGATCGAGGATGGAATAGACGGGCTTGTGCATATATCCGATATGTCCTGGGCAAAGAGGATAAGGCATCCTTCAGAGATGGTGAGAAAAGGGGATGAGGTCGAAGTCGTCGTCCTTGAGATCGATAGCGGAAAAAGACGGATAAGCCTGGGAATGAAACAGACCAGGGAGAATCCATGGACCGATCTCGCTGCCGAATTCACCATCGGAACCGAGACAAGTGGAAATGTCTCGCGCATTCTCGACCGTGGAGCCGTCGTTGAGTTGAGAATGGATGTCGAGGGGTTCGTTCCCCTGTCGCATCTCGGTATCGAGGGAGTGAAAAAACCCTCGGAATACTTTGATGTAGGAATGGAACTTCCTCTGAAAGTCATCAAGATGGATCCTCAGAACAAGAGAATCGTCTTGAGCGTCAATGCTTATCTCGAAGGCCGTTCAAACGAGGAAATCGAGGAGTTCAAAGCGAAGTTCCCGAGAAGAGAAAATGTGCCTGTCGACACGGATGAGTCTTCGCGGAGTGACTCGGATGATGACATGGATGAACCCTATGAGGATTATACAGACGATGACATCATCGATGAGGTAATAGAAACGAAGCAGGACGATGGAGACTCCGGGGAGACCGAAAGCGGATCTGCCTCCGAGGATGAGAACGTTGTCAAAGATACCGAGAAAAAAGTATCCGATGAAAACGTCGAGAATATCGATCCTGTCGTTGAAAATGCGGAAGGATCGCCATCGGATGATGATGATCCAGAAAAGAAAGACGCCTCAGAATAACCTGCAGGCGGTATTCTGACAGTAAAGCAGTGGAATGAGGGCGGCTGACCGCCCTCATTTCTTTTTCAGGTTCAATAAACCGGCATATTCCGGAGATGATCGGGGCATGAAGAGAAATTTCGCAATCACAACTCTCGGATGTAAACTTAACCAGTACGAATCCGAGTGCATCCGCCATGACCTCACTGGAAGGGGATGGGAACGAAGGGATTTCGATATGCCGGCTGATTTTTATGTGATCAATACATGTACGGTGACGTCAAAAACAGACGCGAGGTGCAGAAACGCGATCAGAAGAGCCCGAAAGAATTCACCTGATGCCGTCATCATAGCGACCGGATGTCTTGCTCAGACGCAATTTCAAAAACTTGAATCGATGAAAGAAGTGGATTTCGTTTTTAATAACGAGGAGAAAGGGCGTATTGCAGAATTTCTTGAAAAATACATCAAGAATGGAAATGATCTCGACAGGCAAAATGAATGCGTATCAAGCTTCGATATCGATATTGACAGTTTTTCAAATCACTCAAGAGCTTTTATGAAGGTACAGGATGGGTGCGATTCGAAATGCAGTTACTGCATAATTCCAGAAGCGAGGGGCAGAAGCAGAAGCATCCCGCCAGCTGACGTGATAAGAAAAATCCGGCGTCTGGCCGGCAATTCGTACATGGAAATCGTTCTTACAGGTATACATATCGGGCGCTACGGGATGGATCCAGGTTCCGGTATCGATCTTGCCGGATTGATCGAAGAGATAATTTCCGCGATTGACGGGATCAGGATAAGGCTAAGCAGTATCGAACCTGTAGAAGTCAGCAGAAAGCTCTCGTCCCTTGTAATCGATTCACCGCGCGTAGCTTCTCACCTTCACATCCCGCTCCAGAGCGGAGATGACAAAATACTAAGAAGTATGAACCGCCCCTATTCGACAGAACAATTCAGAATACTTACAGATGATCTCAAAGACAGATCCTCCGGCCTGATCATAGGTACAGATATAATCACCGGGTTCCCGGGCGAGACGGATAGGGAGTTCGAAAACACCTATGCGTACCTGGCGGATCTGAAAGTCGATTATTTTCATGTATTTTCATATTCTAAAAGACCAGGCACCCCTGCGGCATCGATGGAAGGACATCTCGATCCACGCGTGATAAGATCCAGATGCCAGAAGTTGATAGAACTCGGCAGAAGAAAAAGATTGGATTTCATGCGAAAAATGGTCGGAAGACAGGATCTTGCTCTAATCCAGGGGCCGGAAAGTGAAGATGCCGGGATATATAACGCATTGACCGGGAATTACTGTGAAGTCGCCGTCGAAGCCCCGGCAGAAATGGCTGGAAAACTTGTGGAGATAGAAATATCACGGTATTCAAAAGGAAGGCTTTACGGGAAGCTGTGTTGAAGATAACATTGGCGCAACAGCTTCCGGGAAAGAATACAATATGAAAGAGTACAGCGTGTATTATGAAAGTTTCGGCTGCCAGATGAATGCTTTCGACACCGAGGTGATCGAGGGGATGATGCTCGAGGCCGGCTTTTCGAGCAACGATTCGCCTGCCGACTCAGACGTAATAATTGTCAATACTTGCAGTGTCAGGGAAAACGCGGAGACAAGAGCGCTGGGTCGCCTGAACGATCTTTCAAGGCACAAACAAGCGCTCATCGTCGCATGCGGATGTATGGCACAAAGGATGGGAGATAGCCTGCTCGAAGCTGTTCAGGGTCTCTCGCTCGTTTCGGGTCCGGATAATTACGCGACACTGCCGGGGACAGTGAAAGACCTCCTTGAGTCGGGAGAGAGGCGTTCTCTGACAGATATGGACGGATCGGTGACCTATCCGCTCTTTCCAAAAGTTGAAAACAGGAGAGTGTCGAGATTCCTCTCTATTACGAGGGGTTGTGAGAATTTCTGTTCCTATTGCATAGTCCCTTATCTAAGGGGAAAAGTCAGAAGTAAGGGGTTCGAACAGATAATCGATGAGATAAATATGCTCCATTCCCGAGGCGCAAGGGAAGTTACTCTACTCGGCCAGAATGTGATGGCGTATAACTCGGACGGGGTAGCGTTCACCGACCTGATAGAGCGGGTAATTTCAGGGACTGATATAGATAGAATAAGGTTCCTGACTACCCACCCGCGTGATATCGAAATGAAAATATTTGAATTGATGGCAACCAACAAAAGATTGTGTCCACATATCCATCTCCCTTTTCAATCGGGCAGCGACAGGATATTGGGGATGATGAACAGGGGTTATTCGAGGTCGCATTATATCAATATTATCAGTAATGCCCGAAACATAAAACCCGATCTTGCCATAACGACCGACATTATCGTCGGATTTCCGACGGAGACTGATGACGATTTCAAGGAAACACTCGATATCGTGGAGAAAGCAAGATTCGATTCGGCTTTTACTTTCAAGTACTCCCCGAGAGAAGGGACCAATGCTTATCGTATTGATGACGACGTGGCTATCGAGGTCAAGGAAGAGCGCCTGGACATCCTGAACAGGAAAATAGGTGGGATCAGGCGGGAAATACTGAAAAAGCTTGAAGGCGCTTGTGATGAAATCCTTCTTGACGGTACAGTTGAAAAAGGGGAAAATCACTTCGTCAAAGGAAGGACGCCACATTTCAGGAATGTCCTTCTTCAAAACGGAGATATTAAAAACGGTGATCTGGTCCGGGTTATAATGAAAGAATTACGGAATTTTACGCTTTATTGTGAAGAGGACAAAAGGAGGTAGCGAAAGTGTGGATAGTAAGGGGGCTAATACTCCTGGCAGGCGCGGTAGCTCTGATATGGGTGGGAACAAAGAACGCCGGCACTAAATTGACTTATCACCTCTTTACAAGGACATTCGTCGATGTGGAGCTTAACGCGGTCATACTGGTGACTTTTATTTTCGGGATGGTGGTCTGGGCGATAGGAGCATGGATCAGGGAAGCCCAGCTTCTGATCGGCCTCGCACGTGAAAAGAAAACAAGCAGAAAGTTGAGAGAGGAGATAGCGGACCTGAGAAACCTCCCGCTCGAGGAAGACAGCATCGATGAACAGGATGATTAAACCCACTCTAAGGTGATATTATGGGATCATTGACAGTTAAAACGATACTGCTGATAATTCTTGCGGCTGCGATCGTTATTCTTTTTTTTACTCTGATATTCCAGAAAAAGAGAAGAAGCAAGAGCGTCAGGAGCAAATATATAGACGCGCTTTACGCTTTGATTGAGGGCCGAAAGGATGACGCACTTCAGCTTCTCACTCTTGCGGTAAAAAACGGGGAAACGGATATTGACGCCTATATCCAGCTGGGGATCCTTTTAAGGGAAAAAGGGCTGCCTGAAAAAGCGCTGCAGATCCACAGGGGGCTCACTGTTAGAAGAGACCTTTCTTATTCAGAAGAAAAATCGATCCAGCTTGCCATGGCTGAAGACCTCGCTGACATGGGAAAGGCCGACCGCGCAGTCCTGGCACTGAATAAAATAAACAAGACGAAGAAAGACCCAGAGATAATGCTTTCCCTGCACAGGCTGTACCACAGGTGCGAAGATTATGACAGCGCGTACCAGGTGCTGAAAAACCTTTCTTCGATCGACTCCCGGATCGGAAAGGAGAAAAAAGCCGATTATCTTTCTTCCGTGGCGTACGCCTGCATGCTCAAGAAGCAGGATAAGAGAGCGGACAAATATCTCGAAAAAGCGCTTAAAGAGTACGACAGATCGATACCCGCGAACTTTCTTACGGCTAGAATGGCGATGGACAGGCATGAATATGGAAGAGCCTCAGCATTGTGGAAAAAAACGATCGAGATCGATATCTCCATGTTCGAAGAGATCCTTCCCGACCTGGAAAAGTCGCTTTTTGAGTCAGGTAATTTTTCCGGACTTGAAGAGATGCTTGAAGACCTCTATGGAAAAAACAGATCTGATCCGGTAATAGCCGGCTCTCTCGCTTCACTTTACATGAAAAAGGGGATGCTTGAAGAAAGCATCAATATACTTGAGGAAGAAAGAAAGAGTAGTGACGAGGATCCAGTCATTTACCTGAGACTTGCTTCAGCATACCTGGGATCCGGGAGGACCGTGGAGGCAAGGAAGACTCTCGATGAATTCGCAGATAGATCAGTGTCCGGAATGGTGAGGAAGTGCGGTACCTGTGGTGAGAGATACTACTATCCATTTAAATACTGCACAAAATGCTTCAGTTTTAAAAACCCGGTCCAATGAATATGATGATTGATCAAGGTAGTATACGCAAAGGAATTGCGGTTCTTTTCCTGGTGCTGATCACAGCTTCGGCCGTCAGCGCAAACCTTCGCACGATCCAGAATATGTTCAACAAAAAGGAATATGAGAAGGCGGAAAAGCAGCTCGAACAAGAGATGGGAGGGTTCCACGGAAAAACTCTCGATAACGCAAGGTTGCTTTTAGCGCGCCTGAAAACAAACACCTTCTCCGCCATATCGATTTACAGAGATCTCGTATCATCTGGAAGCGAAAGAGAAGCCCTCCAGGCAAGGATCGAACTTGCTAAAATATATTATTCAACAGGCAATTATCGTGAAGTGACCGATCTGCTTGCCAGGATCCCCGACAACGCACGGTCATCCGACAGGCTTGAAGCGGTATATTTCAGGGGATTGTCATGGAAAGAGATCGGGGATATCTCCAGGGCAACGGGAGATTTTGAAATGATCGACAGGGGAGTATATCTTTACTGGGGATATATGGCTCTCGCGGAGATCGATATCAAGTACGGGAGACTTGCCGAGGCAGTCGAGCGCTATGAGATGATAGCTTCAAGCCACTCTAATCCAGTCGCCGGATTCAAGCTGGGTGAGTGTTATGAATCCCTTGGTGAGAAGGAAAAAGCTCTTAACGTCTATCGGAACCTGGCAAGGCTCTTTCCCGAGTCTCTCGAAGCACCAAAATCCAGGGAAAAAATAGAGATGATCACGATCTCAGGTGAGAGAACAAGGCTGGGAGAAAGAACTGGAGGAGGTGATAGGAGGGATATTAAAAATACCGCCGAGACCGGGACGAAGTCGGAGACCCAGTACTACACGCTTCAATTCGGGGCATTCAGTATTGAAGAGAACGCGATAGCCTTCGCCGAGCAGCTTGAAGTGTATATTGACGGGCTTAAAATCGAAAGCTTCGAGACCAGGGGACGGATGTGGCACCGCGTGAGAGTCGGAAGGTACAATACCCGGGAAAAGGCCGAGGCCGACGCGATGAGATTCATGGAACAGTCAGGGTATTCCAGCAAGATCCTTCCTGTGGACTAGATGGCTGCTAAAACCCCTCTGATGGCTCAATATCAGGAGATAAAGAATCAACACAGCGATGGCATCCTGTTTTTCCAGGTCGGAGATTTTTACGAGACATTCTATGATGACGCGAGGCGCATATCCCGTCTGTTGAATATTACCCTTACATCCAGGGATAAAAAAAATCCCGTTCCCCTCGCCGGTATCCCGATCCATGCCGCGGAAACATACATATCAAGGCTGTTGAAGGCCGGTGAGAAAGTCGTAATATGCGACCAGGTCGAGAATCCATCCGACGCGAAAGGGATAGTAAAAAGAAAAGTCACCGATATTGTGACCCCTGGGACATCTTTGTTACCCGCCACACTGGAAGAAAAGGAAAATAATTATATAATCTGCGCGGTCGAACGATCCGGTATTCTTGGAATAGCATTGATGGACATCTCTACCGGTGAATTCAAGGCCGCCATGGAAAGAATCCAGGTCGCGGAAAATATGCTCGGTGGTTACATGATAAGAGAAGCGATCGTACCTGAGGGCTCAGCGGAACTTAAAACTGTCCTGTCAAGGATCAATCCCCGATGCAGCTTTGAAGAGTTGTCACCGGCGATTTTCAATGAAAAAGAATGCAGGGAATCCCTGCTCGATCATTTTGGAATAAACAACCTTTCCTGTTTCGGAATTGAAGAGATGGCCCTTGGCGTCATCGCTTCCGGAGCTCTACTTCGTCACGTAAAGACCCTTAGAAATAACCGGTTCGAGCATATTTCAAGACTTGAACTGCTTGTCGCTGAAGATTCTCTCTTTCTCGATAGCGAGACTGTGCGTAACCTCGAATTGATCGAACCATTACGGGGTGCCTCGACAGAAACGACATTGATCTCAAATATTGACAGAACCAGGACGGCCGCTGGAGCGAGGGAACTGAGAAAATGGCTGATGCACCCCTCAAGGAGAATTGATACGATAGAAGAAAGGCTGAATGGAATCGAGTATTTCCAGGGTGATCATATCAGGCTCAGGAATTTCCGTTCGAGTCTTTCAAATTTTCCCGACATGGAACGCATCCTGTCAAGAATCACGGCGGGGAAGGCAGGTCCGAGAGAACTGCTGAGTCTCCAGACAGCACTTGACAGGATTCCCGGTATAACTGGCTTGTGCGTAGAACCTCCAGCGGGAATCGTCAAACGCTCAGTCGAGGACGCGGGAGAAGAAAACAGGACCAGGTCACTTATCGAGAGAAGCATCGATCCCGAATCTCCTGCCAGAATCCGTGATGGAGGCATTATCAGGCGTGGGTTCAGCAATGAGCTCGATGTCCTCATAGACGGTTCCGAGGAGGGAAGAAAATGGATAGCATCCCTGCAAAGCAGAGAGAGGGAGCGCACAAAGATATCTTCTCTGAAGATCGGGTATAACAAGGTATTCGGGTATTATATTGAAGTCTCCAAGACACATCTTGACAAGGTTCCGGCGGAATATACGGGAAAACAGACTCTTGTATCTTCGCAGAGATATATAACCAATGAACTGAAAGAGCGTGAAAACGATATCCTTAGCGCGGATTCGAGAAGGACGGATCTTGAAAAAGAGATCTTTTCCGCTATCTGCGAACAGATCGCTGAAGAAAGCATGGTCCTTCAGAGGATCGCGAGGGGGATAGCCGCCCTTGATTGTATCTCCTCTCTCGCCGATCTGGCGATCGAAAGAGGGTATTGCAGGCCTGTCGTCAACGAATCGCGCGACCTGATCATCTCCGAGGGGAGACATCCGGTGGTAGAGGTGATCTCGGGAAAGAACTTCATACCGAATGATATAATACTTAAACCTGAAGACCGGCAATTTCTCCTGATAACAGGGCCTAACATGGGAGGAAAATCGACATATATCAGACAGGCCGCTCTGATCTCAATATTGGCACAGATGGGTAGCTTCGTGCCCGCGGCGAGAGCTGAGGTAGGTCTGATGGACAGGATATTCACGCGTGTCGGATCAAGTGATAACCTTGCCAGGGGGCAATCCACTTTTCTGGTCGAGATGGGTGAGACTGCGAAAATTTTGAATAACTGTACATCTTCAAGCCTTGTCTTGCTCGATGAGATCGGCAGGGGGACTTCTACCAGGGACGGATTGAGCATAGCCTGGGCAGTAACAGAATTTCTCCTCGAAGAGGAGGGGAAAAAACCGAAAGCTCTCTTTGCCACTCATTTTCACGAACTGACTTCTCTGGCGGAAAAATACAGAAGAATCAGAAACATGAAAGTAGAGGTGAGGGAGTGGGGAGATTCCATAGTCTTTCTTTACCGGATAATTGAAGGAACAGGTGACAGAAGTTATGGGATACATGTCGCGCAACTTGCGGGGATTCCGCAGAAAGTGATTGACAGGGCATGGAAGATATTCAATTCGATCGAAAAGGAAGAACTGCTGCCTGTAGACTCCGGCAGGGAAGAGACCGGGCAAAGAGATCTTTTCAGAGAAGTCGACCCGAGGGTTAGCCTTCTGCAAGAGATTGATACAAATACAATTACGCCTTTGCAAGCTCTGCAGATCATTGCGGAGATCCAAAAGATGTCAGAAGGTTCGCAATAACTGCTAAAATGGCTTGACTCTTGCATATAGAGCGATTGAACATTCTAATTGATCTATATTGCAGGGGTGAATCGTGAAAACGACAAAGAATATTGCTATTCTCGGCGGTGGAGAAGATGAACTCAATATTCTCAGCGAGTTTCACAGAAACCCCGGATACAAGGTAATCGCTGTATACGACAGCGATCCAAGAGCAGTGGCCCTTGAGATCGCCGAGATAATTGGTATCCCCAAGTTCAGCGACCGATCCTTCATATCGGAATTCAGGAATGCCGATTATATTATCGTCACCGACAGAAGAAAAAGATTCGCCGAAGAAATCCAGCTTCTTCAGAATGAAAATCTAAAGATAATCAATCCATCCGAAGCTGCGAACCACCTGGTTGCCGATATCCCAAAACAGAATATGAACCAACCACCATGGCCGCAGCATCTTGAGACCGCGTTAAAATATATAAGAAGAATAACCGATAGAGGAAGGCTTCTAAAATGGCTCCTTGAGATCTCGGTAAGAGCTGTAGGGGCGACTTCCGGTTCAATCATGTTGCACAGCGAACACGCAAGTGAACTGTACATCGGATACGCAAGTGGATTGAGCAGTAATGTGATCAAGAATACTCGACAGAAAATCGGGGAGGGAATAGCTGGAGAGGTGGCAGCCTCAAGAATATCGAAACTGATAAGCGATATTCGCGAAAACACTCTTTATTCAAGAGAAAGGGAAAGGCCTGACATCATCAGCGCGATATCGACTCCGCTGCTTTTCAACGAACACCTTATCGGAGTGCTGAATATCTCCACTTCAAAAGGCGAGAAATTTTTAACTGAAAACGACCTGTCGACTGTTGAACTTCTTGCTTCAAAGATATCACCGATCCTTGATCAACACCTGAGGATCGATACGGAAAATATAAAAGACATTGAATATCAGACAAGGAACACTCTGGAATCCCTTTTCAGGTCTGAGCTTGGTTTTCATGAAAAGTTCACGGTTCTTAGCGCATCTCTTGCGGAAAAACTCGAGGCCGATACGGTCACGATATATACCGCCACTGATGAAGGAGACTGGTTGATCCTCGGAGGAAGCGCGCAGCATGATACGGTAGACGAAAAGGCACCAAGGATCCATTGCAGCAAAGGAACGCTGGCAAAATCCTTTCTTAATGGCGAAGAGATCATCATGACTGAAGCGGTTCATGAGACATCATTGAAAATAAAGTCGCAAAGCGGCTCAATAACATCTATCTATATTCCTCTGTCACATCATATGCCTCTTGGAGTCCTCGTGATGGAGTTTTCGCAATTACACGCGATGGAGAGATTTTTAAAACTGAAAGACACTCTCTCTTTCCAGGTCGGATTTTTTGTCTATTCGCAACTGAAAGAATTGAAACAGCAGAGGAAACTGAAGAGATATGAGGAATTGTCATCGATGACTCCTTTTATTATGGGTATAGAGAAAGTGGAAGAGAGATTGAAGCATATTCCTGAAATCATGTCTTCCCTTGTAAGTGCTTCCAGGGGAAGTTTCTACTTTTCAATGCACGGCAGGGAAACGGTGACCTATTCCGGACTACCCGAAGAGAAGGTGGCCAGGGAGAGATTCAAGGATTATGATGATGAAATCAGAAAATTGAGCCTGAATACTGAAAAACCTGATACGATAAGCTATCTTTCAAAAGAAGTAGACACTTACGAGAGAGTCCCCCTTTACAGATCGGTAATAACCTATCCTTTCAGGATTTCAGAGGGCATCCATGCCTGTTACAACGGTTATGAAAAGAATGCTCAATCGCCGCTGGATTCGTCGATCTTCGGCCAACATGAACTCAAGATCCTCGACAGAATTCGCGATATTCTCATCCCGATCCTGAAAAAGAATTCCCGAAGCGACAGAAGGGAAACACCCTCCGATTTTAACGAACTGTTATCGGTAAATCAGAAGATCTTTATCGACAGAATAAACGAGGAAATCGAAAGAGCGAACAGGTACCACCATGGTATCGCTCTAACACTATTTAATATCAGGGGATTATCCGAATATTATAAAGTATCTTCCAGCCATGCTCTTGAACTGGTGAACCGCCTTAGCGTAGGATTGCGCAGAGAAGTGCGAAAGACCGATTATTTTTCATGGATCGAGATCGATCTCTTTGGCGTGATATCACTGGAAAGCTATCAGCGCATATCCGATCTTGAAACGAGGATAAGCGGTTTCATCCGAAAGACTCTTGAAGAGCGGGGCCTGTTCGATAATGAAAACTTTTTCCCAAAGTCTTCATGTTCGCTGTATCCGGGAAAAGCGGGGTCGGCAGCGGCTCTCATAACAGACGCTAAATCAAAATTATAATAGCAGTTAGATAATCCCAGATTCGATGTTGCTGAAAGGCGGCATCGTATGTTATCGTACAACGTTCAGTGAACGGCGTTATCCGGAGGGGTATGGCAGAAATCAGCGATAGATATATAGAGGTATATTTTGCCCGGAATAAAAAGGTTGTCAGACGAGACAAGTGTTAAAATAGCGGCTGGCGAGATAATCGAGCGGCCAGTCAATGTCATAAAAGAACTCATTGAAAACTCGCTTGACGCGGCAGCTTCAGAGATTTCCCTGGAGATCATCGAAGGTGGCAAAAACCTTGTAAGGATCTCCGATAACGGCTCCGGAATAAAAAACGATGAAATACACCTTGCGGCTGAGAATTTCTCTACCAGCAAGATAAACTGTATAGAGGATATATCGAAGATAAAGTCTCTTGGATTCAGGGGAGAAGCGCTGGCGAGCATCAGATCCGTATCGAATCTGACGATTTCCTCAAGGACTTCCGTAGAAGAGACTGGTCGAAAAATAGTCTGGAGAGGAGAGGAAAAGCTCAAAGACGAACGGATCGCCAGAAATCCAGGAACAGATGTCGAGGTGACAGACCTCTTTTTTAATCTTCCCGCGCGAAAAAAATTTCTCTCGTCCGGCCCGTCAGAGTCGAGGCGTATATCAGCAATGATCCAGAGCTTTTCACTGGCTTTCCCCGAAGTGACTTTCTCGTTCAGATCGAACAGTAATGATATTTTAAGGTATCCCGGTTCCTCTCTCGAGGAAAGGGTAGAGATCGTCTTCGGGTCTGGTATCTTTCCGAATCTGAAGTATTTTGAAAAACGCGACGGATCGATAAAAATATCTGGTTATCTCTCCCTCCCCGCTTATACGAGGGGAAACCGTTCAATGCAGTATATCTATGTCAACAAGCGTGCGATAAGGGACAAGACGATAGGTCACGCTTTACGGCAGGCATATGCTTCCCTGATACCATCAGATCGCTTCCCGGTCGTTATCCTCTATCTGGAAATACCTCCTGACGAAATAGACATCAATGCTCATCCTGCAAAAACGGAGATAAGGTTTCAGAATGAAAGAGATCTGCATCGGGCGATATCCGAAGCACTTCGGGAATCACTCCAGGAGAAGACGATATCGTTCAGGGAAAAGGTCGAATCTGTCTATAAAACGATATTTCCGTCTGGCAGAGGGGATTTTGACAGGGGGAAATATTCCGGCAGACATATATTGACAGACACAGATGGCAGGGTAAGGCCGGAAGAAGGTCAAGGGAGCGATTGGCTTTTCAGGGAGTCACCGGAATCACTTTTCGGCAAAGATGCCGATGTGATCGACATGAACAGATCGGGGGGGTTATATTGGCAGCTTCACGAAAGCTATATCTTTATCCAGATAAGGGGAGGGATGGTGATTATCGACCAGCATGCCGCGCATGAGCGGATATTGTATGAACAGGCTAAAAGCAGTTTCGAAGGAGTAAAACCTGTCGTGCAATCGCTTCTGTTTCCAGCCACCCTCGAACTCTCGCATGACGAGTATTCAAATTATGAAAGGTTTTCCGATAAACTCCCCTCTATCGGGTTTGAGGTGGAACCGTTCGGACCGCGTTCGATAATCGTAAGGGGGATCCCTGCCGGAGTCAAAAACTGGAATGATGGGAAACTGCTTCAGGATATCCTCGCTGAAAAAGGTGTGGATAGAAACAGCATGGACGATCTGTTGCGCCGCTACGCCTGCCATGGAGCTATCAAGGCAGGGGAAAGGCTCTCACCGCAGGAAATGGAAAGCTTGACCGACCAGTTATTTGCTACCGAATTCCCATTCACATGCCCGCATGGAAGGCCGACGATCCTCAGGGTGGAACTGGACGACCTTGATAAACGATTTCACAGGACATGACCCGGGGAGCATTATGGACCCATTGTTGATCATTGGACCTACCGCGGCAGGCAAAAGCGCTCTCGCGATGCGCGTCGCCTCTGAATTCGATGCCGAAATCGTCTCGATAGATTCAAGGCAGATATACAGAAAACTGGACATTGGGACGGCTAAACCTTCTTTCGACGAAAGGATGAAGGTTCCCCACCACATGATAGACATTATTGATATCGACGAAAAATCAGACGCGAACACATTCGGCCTACTCTCGCGTAAAGTGATAGATGATATATTGCGCCGTGGAAAGCTTCCGATCCTTGTGGGGGGGTCCGGTATGTATCTCAGGGCTGTCCTCGAAGGTTTTTTCAGTGTCGACCTTAAGCCTGCAGAAAGAATATCTTTCGCCGCCAGCATCGAAGGAACCGGGACTGAGGCCCTTTATGAAAGGTTACGCGCGGTCGATCCGGAAAGTTCTCTAAGGATCCATCATAACGACAGGTACAGGATCGTCCGAGCGCTTGAGGTGCACGCTCTGACAGGTACGACGATCAGCGAGTTTTTTGCGAGGCACAGATATGAGAAGAAAGAACTTTTTGCCCATAACCTGGTGAAGACTGGATTGAAAATGGAGCGCGGCGAACTGAAAAGGATTATTGGAGAAAGAACTCTTGAAATGTTCCATAACGGTTGGGTCGAAGAGGTTGATTCGATTCTGAAAAGCGGAGCAGAAAGATCATGGCCCGGCATGATGACTCTAGGATATCCACAAATCGTCCGGTATATTAGGGGGGTCGAAAATAAGGAAGATACTGTCGAAAGAATAATCCTTCTCACCAGGCAGTACGCGAAAAGGCAGATGACCTGGTTCAACAAGGAATCAGGGGTGACATGGATCGATACCGGCAGAAATGATCCTTTTGAGACTCTTATTAAGTGTCTTGACAGGAGAGGTGGAAGCTGATAATTTTCATTCTGGTCGCCATAAATGCGGGCATAACTCAGCTGGTAGAGTATCAGCTTCCCAAGCTGAACGTCGCGGGTTCGAATCCCGTTGCCCGCTCCATATACACGATGATCCCCCGTCCGGTCAATGCGACTTGCGGGGGGTTTTTTCAGGTGGTAAAATGCCGGTAGTGATCAATGATATACTCGGGGAAAAAGGATTTCTTGCTGTCGGAGACGAGATACTCTCAATAGGAGGCAGAGAGGTAGAAGATCAGCTTGATATTATATATCACACATCCGGTTCCGGTTCGGCTGATTTTGTGATTCGCAGGAAAAACGGCAAAGTGATCACGAAAAGGATATCCATGGAGACTTTCCATCGATATCAGCCATTATTCGAAGAGATGTCTTTTATAACCTGCAGGAGCAAATGCAAGTTCTGTTTCGTCGACCAGATGGCTCCGGGCCTGAGAAAGACGCTATATCTCAAGGATGACGACTACAGGTTGAGTTTTCTTTTCGGCAACTATGTCACTCTTAACGATATCACTGACGAGGAGATCGCCAGGATAATCGAATATCGGCTTTCTCCAATATATGTTTCGGTCCATTCTACGGATCTTCGGAAAAGAGAGGAACTCTTCGGGCGGCCTCTTGAGCGGAGTATCGTCGATATCCTTAAGATACTGACCGCAAGCGGAATAGTCGTGCATGCCCAGGCTGTTCTCGTGCCTGGCATAAATGACGGACCGGTGGCCATCAAGACATCCGACGACCTTTTCCAGTTATATCCCATGTGCAAATCTCTCGCTCTCGTGCCTGTAGGACTGACCAGGCACAGGAAGGGCCTGCCTGAGCTGAGGAGGTTTAAAAAACGGGAAGCTTTCGACCTGATCGAACGCGTAGAAATAAAGCAGCAGGAGTACAAGGACAGGACAGGCGGGGACCCATTTGTTTTTCCATCGGACGAGTTCTATCTTTTATCAGGAATAATATTTCCCTCTGCCGGGGAATATCGTGATTTCGATCAGGTGTCGAACGGAGTCGGCATGTCGAGGCTTTTTGTTGACGAGATACGCGAAGCGGCGATCGATCTCGCGAAAAAAAGGATTTCGCCTTTCTCGATGCTGGTAGTCACTGGAGGACTCGGAGATATCCTGGTTAGCAGGTATATTGCTCCGATCCTGGAAGAGTATATACCGTCGCACGATATCGCCTTTGTTAAGGTTCGGAACAGGCTTTTTGGGAATATGGTGACCGTATCCGGCCTTTTAAGCGGGAGTGACATCATTAAAGCGGTGCGTGAAACTGGGATGATGGACAGACCAGTCATTCTGCCTCCGAATTGCGTCAATCACAACGGCAGATTTCTTGATGATATGACGGTCTCTGACCTGAAGACCGAACTGGGGATAAAGGTCATCGTCCCTGAAAGTAATTTTCTCGAAAAAGAAGTCGTCAAAAATTGTAAAATAATTGGAGCAGGTTAGATGAAAAGACTTTCGACGGTAGCGATAATTGGAAAACCAAATTCAGGTAAATCGACGCTTTTTAACCGGATCACCCGCTCAAGAAAGGCAATTACCTACGAAACGCCGGGAGTGACAAGAGACAGGATGGAAGAGACCGCGTCATGGAATGGCGTTGAATTCAGGGTCATAGATACCGGGGGTTTCTCACTTAGTGACGAAGATCCGTTGCAGGCTCAGATAACGGAAAGAATACAGAGAACGGTCCTGGAATCATCAGTCGTTATCTTTCTTGTAGACGTCGATACCGGTATAACGGCCGAGGATGAGAATCTTCTTAAAGCTACGAGAATGGCAAGGGAAAAGATAATCCTGGCGGTGAACAAGGTGGAAAGCCGGCAGGATACTGTCGATGCGGCAGAATTCTATGCTATGGGGTTCAGCGAGATCCACAGCATCAGTTCTCTTCATGGCCAGGGCATAGGGGATCTTCTTGACGAAGTAGTGCTTCGTCTTCCCAGGAAACCTGAACCGAGTGATGTCACTACTGATCTTCGTATTTCCATCGTCGGCAAACCAAACGTGGGGAAAAGCTCGCTTCTAAACGCCTTGATAGGAGAGGACAGGCATATAGTATCGGAAGAACCAGGGACGACAAGAGATACTATAAACCTGAGAATAAAATATCATAACAAAGATGTTATCCTTGTGGACACAGCGGGGGTAAAGAGGAGATCCAGGACTGAAAAAGGGCTCGATGTGATAAGCAGTCTTAAAAGTCTTCAGAGCATCAAGGATGCCGATATAGTACTTATGGTAGTCGACGCATCACTCAATGATATTTCAAGGCAGGATACAAGGATAGCTTCCGTAGCTCACAAGGAAAGAAAAGGAGTGATCGTCCTCCTGAACAAATGGGACCTGCTGACGAAAGATAACAGGACTCTCGGCAGATTCATCACAATGGTCAGGGAGGCCATGCCTTTTCTGACATACGCTCCGATCCTGACTATTTCAGCAACCGAGGGAACGAGGCTGTCGAAAATATTTCCTCTCTGCTTTCAGATACAGGAAGAACGCGAAAAAAAGATATCGACATCGGAATTGAACAGGATCATCGAAGATGCAGTTTCTAAGAATCCGCCAAGATTCTATAAAACCGGCACCGGTAAAGTCTATTATGGCACCCAGACGGGATCGGAACCTCCTTCCTTCACCCTTTTTGTTAACAAATCGAGCTATTTCCCTCGTTCTTATATCCGTTATCTCAACAATCACATAAGAAATACCTTTACCTTTGAGGGGACAGCGATTAAAATCACGCTCAAATCCAAGGAGTGACCGAGATGGATCAGCTGTTAAAAATCGTCCTCGTCATCATCACCAGCTATATTCTGGGATCGATCCCTTCAAGTTATATGATGGGCAGGTTGATGAAAGGGATAGATCTTCGCGGTTTTGGAAGCGGCAATCTCGGAGCGGCAAACACTTTCAGGGTACTGGGCGCGAAAGCGGCGATCCCCGTACTTCTTATAGATATCGGAAAAGGATTCCTTGCGGTCAGGATAGTCTCTTTTCTTGGTCTTGAACATTTCGTTTTTTCACTTCTCGCGGCACTGATAGTGATCCTTGGGCACAATTATTCTGTATTCGTCAATTTTTCCGGAGGTAAGGGAGTAGGGACGACCACGGGAGCGTTCGCCGCTCTCGCGCCACTGGCAGTAGGGATATGTTTCGTGATATGGCTTATCATCCTGTTGATCTTCAGGATCGTTTCTGTTGCCAGCATCCTGTCTTCCTCAATGCTTCCGGTCATGATACTCGTGACTGACCGCTACATGGGGCAGGGAACGCACGTTTCGATATTCTATCTTTCCATATTCGTGGCTTTAATGGTCATATACAAGCACCGGTCCAACATAAAAAGACTGATCAAGGGCGAGGAAGGAAAAATATTTTAAAAGGCATGATTAAAAAGAAAAAAAAGACACGAGACATTAATATCTGCGTGCTCGGAGCGGGAAGCTGGGGCACGACTCTCGCTCTGCTTCTTGATTCGAAAGGGATTTCGGTGAAGTTGTGGGAATTTTATCCCGCTTACGCCGAAGATATAAACAGAGACCATGAGAATAAAAGATTTCTTCCAGGCATAAGGATCCCGAGGTCCCTGGGTGTCACTTCGGACCTCGACGAAGCTCTCCAGGGGAACACGCATCTCCTGTTTGTGACACCGAGCCATACGATGAGAAAAGTCTCCAGATCTGTCAGGAATTCAAGGTATTTCAATAAAAGATCGATTGTCATAAACGCGTCGAAAGGATTGGAAGAAAAAACGCTTTGCAGGATGAGCGAGGTCCTGTCTCAGGAACTGCAGATTCCAGACGGAAGGATCGCCGGCCTGCTCGGTCCCAGCCACGCTGAAGAGGTCAGCCGGAAAATGCCGACATCGATCGTAGTCGCCGGAACCGATAACAGGGTACTTTCAGGGATCCAGGATATATTCATGACCGAATATTTCAGGGTCTATACCAACAGCGATATAATCGGAGTAGAACTCGGCGTCTCGCTTAAAAACACAATAGCCATAGCGGCGGGAATATGCGACGGGTTGGGATTTGGAGATAATACCAAGGCTGCGCTGTTGACTCGAGGCCTTGCGGAGACAAAACGGCTTGCCTGCAGGCTTGGGGCGAAGGATAACACTTTGAGCGGGTTGGCCGGAGTAGGAGATATGATAGTGACCTGCATGAGCAGACACAGCAGAAACCGGTATGTGGGGGAGCAGATAGGAAAAGGCAGAAAACTGAAGGCGATACTGAAGGATATGGTCATGGTAGCTGAGGGTGTAAAGACAACGAAGGCCGCGCTTAAACTGTCGGCGAGAGTCAACGTCGAACTTCCAATAACCGAACAGGTCTACAAGGTTCTTTTCAATAACAAGAATCCACGAAACGCGATAAGAGACCTTATGATAAGAAAAGCAAGAAGCGAGATGTACAGATAGAAATGTCCCAGAAGACCAAGGGAGCGTATCGGGAATGAAGCAGAAAACAAACAAACTGTACTATTCGATCGGCGAAGTGAGCGAGCTTGCAGGTGTAAAACCACATGTTTTAAGATACTGGGAGACCCAGTTTTCCGTGCTTAAGCCGAAGAAGAACAGAGCGGGAAACAGGACCTACAAGGTCAGGGATATAAAATATATTATGACCATTAAAAAACTTCTCTACGGAAAAGGATATACGATCGCCGGAGCTGTGCAGAAACTCAGGGAAACAAGGGACAATCCTGATTCTCTCATTGAACAGCTCAGTATACCCTTTGCCGATCCGGAAAAATTCAATATTGTCCTTTCGCTTAAACAGGACCTCTTTGAGCTGAAAGATCTGGTTGAAAGCCTTTGAGGTCGATGAGGTCTGACGCGCGTCTCAAACGATTCCACCGCGCAGTGAATTTAAGGCTTGTTTTTTCATCTGATACACGTTTATTTTATCTTCTGTCGGGGCGTGGCGCAGTCCGGTAGCGCACTTGCATGGGGGGCAAGTGGTCGCTGGTTCAAATCCAGTCGCCCCGACCACTTTTAAACAATATCAAGCCTCCCGGGGGTGGGATGTTTTCTACTATCGGCGCGGTAATCCCTGCATATAATGAAGAACACCACCTGTCTTCAGTCCTGGAAAATGTAAAGAAATATATTGCCGCTGAAAATATCATCGTTGTCGATGACGGTTCTTCAGACCGTACCGCCGAAATAGCGACAGAGGCGGGAGTGACGCTGCTTGAGCAGGAGATCAATTCCGGAAAGGGAAAAGCCCTGCGGAGGGGTTTCGATCATCTCTCCTGTCTGGAAGGCATAGAAGCGGTCATTACTCTGGATGCTGATGGCCAGCATGATCCCGCGGAAATCCCCCTTTTTGTGAAAAAATTCAATGAAAGTGGAGACGATATCATAGTCGGTAACAGAATGTCTGAGACGGCAGAGATGCCGTTTGTCAGGAAAATGACCAACCGTCTGACATCGAAAGTGATAAGCAGGCTCGCGGGATGTACTATCAGGGACAGCCAGTCGGGGTACAGACTGATCAGGACCGATCTGCTCAGAAATATCGAACTGAGTTCCGACCGTTTCGATGGCGAAAGCGAGATCCTTATAAAATCCGCCAGAAATGGAGCATCGATCGGTTCCATAACGATCAAGTCGATATACGCCGCCGAAAAAAGCAAGATCAATCCATTTATTGATACTGTCAGGTTTTTCAGACTGGTATTCAAAAGTTATTTCTGGTAGGTTAAGGCTCTGATTATTCGGTAATTAACGGTTAGACAGTATCTTGATCACATCACCGAGGTTCTTGCTTGGAATCGAAAAAGACCATTTTAGTGACGAATGACGACGGAATAAGGGCCGAGGGTATCAAAGCGCTTATTAAGGGGTTGGAAGGAATCTGCGAGATTGTGACGGTAGCCCCGGAACTGGAACAAAGCGCCACTAGCCATTCGATAACACTGGACGGGCCACTGAGAATAACAAAATACAGCGACAGCAGATTCGGCGTTTCGGGAACTCCGACTGACTGTGTTTTCCTCGCCGTCAACAGCATACTTGCATCGCAGCCCGACCTGATAGTCTCGGGGATAAATCATGGACCGAATATGGGCGAGGATGTCTTTTATTCCGGCACGGTCGCCGCAGCTATCGAAGGTTCCCTGCTTGGAATACCATCGATAGCAGTATCAGTGACTTCCTGGGAGCCACGTTCTTTCGATCCGGCTTCTTCTGTAGCCCGATATCTCGCGCTCAGGGTACTCGAAAAAAAAGAAAAGAATCCGGTATTGTGGAATGTCAATATTCCACCGGTTCAGGGTGAGGAGATCAAGGGCATCAGGATCACAAAACTGGGTTCCCGCGTTTATAATGACACGATCCTTAAGGAGACTGATCCAAGGGGGAAGGAATACTACTGGATCGGCGGCGGTAAGCCCGGCTGGAACAGGGACAGCGATTCAGATTTTGCGGCGATATCGGAAAATTATATTTCGATCACTCCTTTATCAATAGAAATGACCGATTACAAAAGGATATTCGACCTCAAGAAGTGGGATCTGCAGTGGAAAAAGGGTTCGATTACAGAATAGCTCGAAGAAGGATGGTAGAGGAACAGCTTTCCTCGAGAGACATCCGCGATGAACGCGTTCTAAAGGCGTTCATGGAGGTCCCGAGACATCTCTTCGTAGACCCGGCCATAGGCGCCAGGGCGTATGACGACTGTTCGTTTCCGATAGGTCTCGCGCAGACGATCTCTCAACCTTACATCCAGGCTCTTATGATGCAATATCTGAAGATAAAGCCTGATGACAGGATACTTGAAGTCGGTACCGGTTCAGGTTATCAGACAGCGATACTTTCTCTCCTGTGCAGAGAAGTCTATTCGGTGGAAAGACTCGCTCAGTTGTCGACAAAGGCTGGCGATACACTTTCAACCGTAAGGACCGGCAGGATCCGGATCAAGGTCGCTGACGGGTCGAATGGATGGAGATTCTACGCTCCATTCGACAAGATCATAGTCTCGGCCGCCATGCCGGGAAGGCCGAACAGGCTTCTTGAGCAGCTGGCCGAAGAAGGTATGCTGATAGCCCCTGTTGCTTCCGACGGGGAATACCTGGTGCTTTTCAGCAAAAAAAATGAAGCCATAGAGGAAGAGCGCCTGTCGCAATGCGCCTTTGTTCCATTATTGAAGGGAGTGGGATAGTGCATTACCCGATTTTCGCTTTTATCAGCAACGTATCTCCAAGGTTGATGACATTTCTTATAAGCATTCTTCCTGTATCGGAACTCAGGGGCGCAATTCCGTACGCTTTGACAAAGGGAGGGCTTGACTGGCCGGAAGCGTATATCTTCGCCGTACTCGGGAATTTTCTCCCCGTAATTCCTCTGTTGCTCTTTTTTGAACGGGTTTCCGGTTGGTTAAGGAGATACCCTCTTTTTGACAGGTTCTTTGACTGGTTCTTCAAGCGCACGGTAAGGAAGGGAAAACTGATAGAGAGATTCGAAGCCCTTGGTCTGATCTTGTTCGTAGCGATACCTCTTCCGGTCACCGGTGCGTGGACAGGATGCGCCGCGGCGTTCCTTTTCAAGATTCCCCTGCGGATGGCGATACCGGCAGTTGCCGCTGGAATCCTGATTGCCGGCGCGATAGTGACTCTCGCAAGTCAGGGAGTCATAACGTTCTGGGGAATATAGACCAGATCAATTCGGGATTAATTCGTCACAATGTCTGTTTTTGTTTGAGTTATGGTCTATAAAATGATATTTTACCGGATGATTCGGGGCGTAGCGCAGTTCGGTTAGCGCGCCTGCTTCGGGAGTAGGAGGTCGCTGGTTCAAATCCAGTCGCCCCGACCATTTT